>JANOWM010000046.1:0-4797 GCA_031417875.1 Candidatus Altimarinota bacterium | reverse complement strand
TGTCATGCAACGGCAATACTATTATCTGAGAAGAGTTTTATATCCCAGACCGTGTTGTTGGCATTGGGATTGAACGTGGTGTCGAGGGCTCATGTGGTAGAGAGTCTCGCGATACGGTTACGTGCTGTGGCAACAACATTCGTAAATGTTCATCAGATGAGAGCCCGCCCGTCTGGCTGGAGAGTAATCGTGTAGACGAGATTATTCGCATTAGGATTATACGTTCCATCGAGTCATCCAGTGGATGAGATACGCGCGATACGATTACGTGCGATTCAGGTGACCGTGGTGAATTGTCATCCGACGAGGATATTTCCATCTGATTGAATAGCAATAGATCTGACAATATTATTCATATTGGGATTGAATGTCGCATCAAGGGTTCCATCGGTATTGATACGAGCGAGACGATTCACGGTTGTTCCATTAACTCATGTAAAGGATCCTCCGATGAGTATTTTTCAGTCTGTTTGAATCGCTGTTGCGTAGACAATGTTATTCACATTTGGATCTGCAAATGTGGTGTCGAGGGCTCATCATGTGGAAACACGGGCAAGACGACCACGAGCAACTCAGCCAACGGTTGTGAATTGTCATCCGATGATAATCTTTCATCCGGTTTCAGTGGAGAGGGAGTAGACGAGGTTGTTTATCATGAGATTGTATCTGCTGTCGAGAGTCCCATCACTATTGGTATATGAAAGATAGGTATTTGCTACTCCATTTATGGTCGTAAATGCTCATCAGATAGCTATCGTCGAATCTTGTTTTTTAGCAAGCGCGTACACTATATTATTCGCATTGGGATTAAATGTAGCGTCAAGAACTCAGGTGGAAATAACTCGTGCGATACGATTTCTCGCGATTCAGGTGACAGTGGTAAATGATCATCCGAGGATGAGACTGTCGCTTGGTTCTATGGTAATAGCCTGAATAGTATTATTTACATTGGGATTATATGTCACGTTGATTCCTCCAGTAGATGAGAGTTTTGCGAGTCGGTTTCTCGCAGCTCATACGATCGTCGTAAACTGTCATGCAACGGCAATACTATTATCTGAGAAGAGTTTTATATCCCAGACCGTGTTGTTGGCATTGGGATTGAACGTGGTGTCGAGGGCTCATGTGGTAGAGAGTCTCGCGATACGGTTTCTGGCAGTTCCAGACATAGTCGTAAACTGTCATCCTACCAGTGTCTGGCCATCGGGCTGGAGAGTAATAGAATAGACAGTATTATTGAAATTGGGAGTAAAATTTCCGATAAGTCATCAGGTAGAAGAGAGTTTTACGAAACGATTTCTGACAATTCCGCCAATAGTGGTAAAAGTTCATCCGACAAGTATAGATCCATCAGGCTGAGTAGCAATAACTCTCACCTGATTGTTGGCATTTGGATTGAAGGTAGCATCAAGGGTTCCATCGGTATTGATACGAGCGAGAAAATTCCTTCCAGATCCGGAGACTCCAGTAAAGGCTCATCCGATGAGTATCTTTCAGTCTGATTGAATAGCGGTTGCGTAGACAATATTATTTACATTTGGATCTGCAAATGTCGTGTCGAGGGCTCATCATGTGGAAACACGGGCAAGACGACCACGAGCAATTCATCCAACGGTGGTGAATTGTCATCCGATGATAATCTTTCATCCGGTTTCAGTGGAGAGGGAGTAGACGAGGTTGTTTGGGAGATCAACTGTCGGTACATATCCGAGAGCAAATGTCGATGCTCCACAGGTATAAAATGATACCTTTCACGAGATGACGCGTGCGGTACTTGCCGGATATGAGGCGAGTCCGTCAGGTAAACATGATCCATTTGGATCTGTCATGAGTCCACTCGTACCAAAGTCTCTATCACCAGCATGAAGAACCAAAAGATTCACAGAGGATCATTCAGGAATATCTCATGCATCGACTTCGAGAAGTACTGGCTCTGAAAAAATCAGATGGGTATCTGCTACACCAAACTCAAATGTCGTCACTTTTGCGACTCATTCGAGTTTTCATGTCAATTTTTTATCTCGAAAAAACTTGTTTCTTGCTTGAATTTGATGCTCCGAAGTCGCTTCTTTAATGCCAAATTCTTTTGGGTCAAAAAAACTATTACGAGCATTTCGCAATAGGGTATTTTCGAGAAGTTCGCTCGTCACGATCGTATGGGCAATATTTCATGAAAGGCGAGATTTTTTTTCGACGATATAGTTCGACCCTAGCATAGACTCATCAGCAAGTACTGGGAACAGGACAATATCGGTTGTACTTTTTTCAAAAATTTATTTTTCACGGAGCATATCCAGTGATCAGACTTCAGAAGCAGTTCCGAGCGTCACATTGTCTAAAAGCGTGCTTGGAAGCTCTGAAAGAGAATGAAGCATAGCAGAAGCATTTCAAAGACAAAGAAAAATGACTCCTGTATAGAGAAAAATGGGAAATATGTATTTTTGTATTTTTTTCATAAAAATCCTACCACTCCTCTGAGTATATCAGACTTTCTCTTCCATATATTCAAAAAGCTCTTTTTTTGAACAAAAAGTTATTGACATATATTTTTATTAGAAAACAATGATGATTTTCAGAATTATTCGCAAAATATCTTTTTTTTATTATTATCTTCTTCTATGTATTACTCACTCATCATCCCCTCACCTCTTGGAGATATCATGACGATTGCAAATGATAGCCATCTTCTCATGCTCGAGTTCACTGATAGCAAGGAATTGGCAAAAAAGATATCCATTATTGTGAATAGTCACTCTCTCCCGATTATGAGTCATGAACATCATCCAATTCTTTTCCATGTCAAAAAAGAACTCGATGAATACTTTGCATGAACGAGAAAAAACTTCACTCTTCCACTCAAGGTGAGTGGAACTGATTTTCAGATGAAAGCTTGGGAAGCTCTACAAAATATCCCCTTCGGTGAAACACGGAGTTACGAGGATGAAGCAATTATGATCGGAAATCCAAAGGCAGTTCGAGCCATATGAGGAGCCAATCATCATAATCACATCGTCATCATCATTCCTTGTCATCGTGTGATCGGAAAAAGCGGAAAACTCGTCGGATATGGTGGTGGATTGACGCGAAAAGTATGGCTCCTCGAACATGAAAAAAATACTCATCAGAAGATGAGTACCATATAATTATTTGAGTTTTGACTCGATATATGCGAGTTTTTTCTTTTGTTCCTTGAGATCTTTTATAGTTTGGATCTTAGCTTTTTTCAGGGCTTTGAGTTTTGCTCTCAGATCGGCATTATCCTTTATGCCTGCCTTGAGACGGGCTGTTATTTTCTCCTGAATATCAAAAATAGATGCCTCAAATGAGGCGATGTCTGCCGTGAGTGTTGTTATTTCTGCAAGAATAGCTTTTTTCATCGCAAGATACTTTTCAGTATTGTCTGTTTTTGGTTTGAGTTTTACTTCACCAGAAACGGTTCGAGTCGTAGCTCATGCAGAAGTCGAAAGAAGGGCAAATGAAAAGAAAGAAATGAGGACGAGAAACCCGGTAATAAGAGAACGCATAGAGAAAAATGAAAAAATAGATACTGTTATTATAGAGGAATTGATGGAATTACAATCAAAACACCCTATACAATATTCTCTATTATCGTAGAAAAAACTACTTTCCTATGAGTCTTATCGTGACTATAGCACTTCCTGACCACGGATCTCCTGACATCATATTCTCATGAAATATGAGTTCATATCTTCCGGTTTGTTCGAGGGAGATCGTATTATCCATACTGAATGGACCATCCATATTCCCATCTGGCATGATGATCTGAGAGAGTCTCAGATTCCCTCCTGTCTCAGTCAGGGGAAATGTTACGATGACACGCATGGATGTTGCTTCGGAATTGATAAATGATACTTTGGTCGTGACTCCTTTTGTATGTGTTATGGGTATGATTTTCGTTTCCAGTCAACGAAATATTGGGTAATAGAAATTTCCACTTCCTGAGAGATCTTCTATCTGTGGTGGCTGGTAGTCAAGTGAATCTGGGATGATTGCACCCGTCTGAGTGACTATGCCAGTATCCGTCTTATCTGGAATGATGACCGTATCTGAGAGAGTACATCCTGAAAGTGCGAGCACACTGAGTGCGATGGTATATCGAGTAAGCATAGAGAAAAATGTAATGAGCCTTCATACTACGCTCATCTCTCGAGATTTCAAAGAAACTTTTGGGACAAGAAATTAGAGTGGAATATGATATACCAGATGCCCTCTAATCAAAAAATCTTTTTACTTTTTCGAGATAAATGATAAAATATTTCTGTTCACGATGAGATGTCCACTCAGAGAGCAATACTCTTAGCGTCCTCTCTGTCAAAGAGATAACTCCGCGGTTATCTCTTTTTTTGTAACTTATTTTTCATGGGAGCGATATCGACGAGATATTTTCATGCCACTCGACGAAGTAATACACTCGAACTCACTACTCATGAAATTATTTTGATATCATTGCAAATTATTTGATCTCGATGCGAGAAGAGTGAGGTCGATATGAAGATTTTTGAGGAAGGGCATAAAAGTCTAAAAACTGCTCCGTTTTAGATCAAGATCCCTTTTTTTCAGATCAAGATCCCTTTTTTCTTGATATTGTTTCTCAAGGATTTTTCTCTTTTTCTTCATCTCTTGTGTTCCCCATATTTCCAGCAATTCAGGTTTATGTTTTTTCCAAAATGGTCTCCACTGGGAAAAACTAAACATAAAGAATAGCTCTTCATCATATGCCACAGATACGATAAGGTCTATTATTTTCTGATCTCTTGATCATCTGAGTGCGTTAAT
>JANOWM010000045.1:0-1965 GCA_031417875.1 Candidatus Altimarinota bacterium | reverse complement strand
GCATTTCGAAATGAGATCACTCCAAAAAACTTTATATTCAGAACAAGAGAATTCGAGCAGATCGAGATCGAGTACTTTTGTAAACCAGGGACCGATGCCGAGCATTTTGAATCATGGCTTTCGGAAGAACAGAGATTTTTTATAGAAGTTCTTGGATTTAAAAAAGAGAAAGTCAGGTTTGTAGAAATACCAAAAGAATGACTTCCCCACTATTCAAAAAGAGCCGGTGATTTTGAATACGAATTTCCATTTGGATGGGGAGAGATTTCGACGCTCGCGAATCGTACTGACTATGATCTCAGAGCTCATATGGAACACTCGAAACAAGACCTCTCCTACTTCGACCCATTTGATAATACCAAATATATTCCCTACGTGATAGAACCATCGATCGGACTCTCTCGTCTGACACTCTCTGCGATGTGTGATGCCTACGATGAAGTTCCAGGTGAAGACGGAACGAGTAAAGTGGTTATGCGATTTGCTCCTCAAGTGGCTCCTATCAAGGTATGAGTATTTCCACTTATCAAAAAATTCGCAGAACAGGCGGATGCCCTCTATGATCTCCTCTCCCCTCACTTCATGTGTGAATATGACGAAGCAGGAACCATCGGAAAACGCTACCAACGCGCCGATGAAATCGGGATTCCTTATTCCATATGCGTCGAACCTGAGAACTATGATGCTGGACAAGTAACAGTAAGAGATCGAGATACTGGCGAACAAGAGATGGTAAAACTCTCGGATCTCGTCGCATGGCTCAAAAATAAAGGTTGCTAATATGAAAACACTTATCTTCATCCACGGTGGGGAATCATTTACAAATGAGAATGACTACCGAGATTTTCTCAAAAATAGCTATGTAAACTGGCAATCTGAACTTTGGACTCCAGAAGAAAAAATGGCATGGGTCAAAGAAATAGCAAAAAAGTGGCATGCGAATGGATGAGTGATTTACAAACCAGAATTTCCAAATAAACAAAACGCTCGATATAATGACTGGAAAATCGTCTTTGAGTGAATCGTTACCAAACTGAGTCCAAACGATGAGATAACACTTATATGAGGATCTCTTGGTGGATGTTTTCTCCTCAAGTATTTTTCTGAAATAAAAACTTCCCTTTTTGTCATTCCGACGAAGGAGGAATCTGCTTTTAAAATTCAGAGCAGATGCTTCGTTCCTCAGGATGACAAAAGAAAAATAAGAATACATGCTATTCACCTCGTTGCCGCCTGTATTTCTGAGTGAGATTTTACTCCTCCAACCAATTACGAATCTTTGCAACAGCTATGAGATCGAGTCCATATATGGCACGCTGAGGATGATAGAGTCGTCCCATTTACTACCGCTCAAGAACTCTCAAAAACAATGCCAAAAGCGCTCACTCACTTTTTTTCGAATGAAAAATGATACGGACACTTTCATGGAATCGAAAGGATTCCTGAATTGGAAAAAATTCTTGAAATTTAGATATCACCTTTCCCTCCCCACCAATGCCCGAGTTTCACGAGTTTTTTTGAGAGACTTTTTCATTTTTTTGAGAGTTCATATTTCCCTGTCTCTTGTTTTGTGAGAACGCCCGAAGCAACAAGTTCTGCGAGTCTATCTGTCACTATCTTCGTGTTTGCTTCTCAGATATCTTTTCGAATTTCTGTAAAAGTGCTCGCTCCATGATCGATAGATTGCAATATAAACATCACCCATTTTTTTCAAAGAAGCGTAAAGAGTGACTCAGTGTATGGGCAACTGCATTTGGGAGAACGTACCATGAAAAAAGTATAATCGATTTCTTTTTTAAAGCAAAAAATTTGCTTTTTATGTTAATCCCGGTAGTATCCATTTAGTTTATTTTTTAAAGTTATAACATATGTCCTTTCTCTCAAATCTTACCTGGCGATATGCTGCAAAGGAATTCGATACTTCCAAGAAAGTTTCAGATACTGATCTCGATACCATCCTAGAAG
>JANOWM010000044.1:0-2857 GCA_031417875.1 Candidatus Altimarinota bacterium | reverse complement strand
ACGGCAACGGCACCGAGGATGTATTCGGTACCGGCGAGTGGCGCGACAAGGTCCGGACACCCAAGGACGCGCCCTACTTCGTCACCGCGGCGGAGCAATATGCCAGGGGCGGGATCAATCGTTATTCCACCTGGGACCAGGATATGGTGCGCTCACGGACTATATCATCCGTGAAAATCCAAAAACTCTCTCACTCGTGGAGCTCGATGAGGATATGGTGAAGATACTGGAAGACAAATTTAGTTTTTGATGAAAAATAGTCCGTGGAGAAACCGGAAAAAAGAAAACCTGAAGACACTGAGATGCTTTCAGCATGACAGAGCAAGGAATATGAGACGGAAAACGGTGAATGGGGGTTCGGGGGGAAGACACTGTTTGAGCGGTGATGAATAACAGTAAATCGATGAGCGAAGCGAGTACTGAGTGAGTTTGTCTTTCCCCCGATGATTTTGATACTTTGGTCACGGGAAGTATGGTGAAAAGTAAAAAATTGACACTCTATGAACAAGATATTCTCACATTCACTCCTGCGTATAGCGAATACTCTGTCATCGCCAACATCCCCTACTACATCACGAGTCCAATACTTTTCCACTTTCTCTACAACCTACCAAATCCTCCACAGGAGATGGTCATCATGATGCAAAAGGAAGTCTGAGAAAAAATACTCGAATGAAGAGCAAAAAAGCCTCATCATTCATATCTTTCACTCGCGATGGAACTCGCCTGTGATGATATCGAGATGATTCGACACGTCGGACGAGAGAGTTTTGATCCTCGACCAAAAGTCGACTCTATCGTTCTCAAATTCCGTATCAAAAAAGATCGAAATTCTCTCCAAGAAAAAAAACTCCTCACTCTCTGGCGTATAGTATTTACCCATCCACGCAAAACGCTCCTCTCGAATTTGAAGTGATCTCACTATGATATCGAACAAGTAAAAAAATGGATCTCCGAATGTGGATACGATGAAAAGGTACGCGCAGAGGCAGTGAAGAAGGAGGATTGGGAAACTTATATCACTTCTTTTCTGTCTTCTCTATACACAAGAGCTGTGACCTGTATATCATCTTCGTAAACGATATATCCTGGATCTTTCCGTCGTACAACCGATACAATAATTCCATACTTTTCAAGTACTTGAGAAAGTTCATACATTTTTGCTATATGCTCTTTTGCGGTATTACGATACCATCCAAGTGCTGTACCTGTTTCACTTTGTTTCTGTCTTTTTGTGAATTTTGACGGTGATTCGAGATGAATATCAAACCAATCTCTGAGCTCAAGAAGTTTTTCGACATCTTCATGCCTGGTATCATCATGACGTCTTAAAAAACCAAGAGCCTGAAAAATACCAGATTCTCTTTCTCCATACGAATTCATAAATGAGGTAATAAATCGGATATACATATACTCTCGTATTTTATAAAAAAGAATCCGAAAAGAAAGAAAATTTTAATAATGTTTTATATACTATAACTGCTCCTAGTCCAACTGGAGCTAGGAGTTATTTTTTAACCCTCTCATTTTATGAGAAAACTCCTGTATAGGTGGCTCATACTCTTCGGAGCTGAGCCCGTCATGCTCTTTCGGAGCGTAACAGGTCGGACTCGAAGAAAACTTCTTCGTAAGTACCGATAACAAGAAAAAGACCCACACACGGGTCTTTTTCTTTGGAGTTATTTTTCCTCCTGTATCGGTTGCCTCTTGCGAGGTTAGACACATTATATCTTAATTCTCTAAAAATCAAATTTTTTACTTCTTCACAATCTTTGCCATAAAGAAACCTTCTGTCTCATCGCTTGGAATGATACGAACGGTTTTTTTGCATGCTTCATCGTACTCGGATTTTCAGAATTTGAGAATACCATTTTTCCACCATGTCATATCAGAAAGTCCGATATCGATATTTTCGAGAGTACCTTCAGTGTTTTCACTGAGAAATCGAGTGATCACTCACTCATTTTCCTCAGGTGCGAGGGTACAAGTAGAATAGACAAGCGTTCATCCGGACTTCAGTGAGGCAAATGCGCGTACCAAAAGGTCATATTGGAGTTCTGCTTTTTTACGAGTATTTTCGAGTGACCAGAAACTATAACTTTTCTCGTTTGAGAGAAGAATACGTCCTTCAGCACTACATGGAACATCGAGGAGAATGCGGTCAAAGTTTGGTGGGAGTTCATCAAAATATCTTCGCGCATCTACCCTTACTCATTCGATGATCGTCGCACCTTGGAGTTTTGCGTTATGCATGAGTTTATCGAAGCGAATCGTGTTTTGTTCGAGTGCTATGATAGAGCCTCGATTTTTCATCATCGCAGCTATCTGTGTGGTTTTCCCTCCAGGAGCTGCGCACACATCAAGAATCGATTCTCCAGCTTGTGGATCTAAAACCAATGCCGGTAAAAGAGATGCGAGTGACTGAAGATAGATTTTTCATCCATAAAATGCATCCGTTCCTTTGAGAGCATAATCATCTTTGTTTTCAAAAAAATATACTCCAGGGAGTACCTGAAATGCTTCGACAAGAATTCATTTTGTTTCCAGTTCAGCGAAAACATCACTTCCATCTCACTTGAGAGTATTGATGCGAAATGAGCCTTTACGCGTTTTGGAAAAAACTTCCATAACACTGGCGTAATCACCTTGTAAGATTGTTTCGAGTCGGGAAAGGAGGAGTTTAGGAAGCACAAGCAAAAAAGGTTAGTGAATATTGGAAGGTATGTCTTGAACGGTTGAAAAGGATTTTTCATCATGGTGATATTTTTCTTTCCATTCTTCTGGATTTCAGTAATCAGCAAAGTCCTTGTACCATCCATGAGAAAAATGTGGTTTATGCGCTGACTTGACGGGGCAC
>JANOWM010000043.1:0-6055 GCA_031417875.1 Candidatus Altimarinota bacterium | reverse complement strand
TGTGCTTTTGTGTGAACATAGGTTCCACGTATATCCTCTGTTCCGATAAGATGAATATCCTCAATTCGGCAAACAAATATTGGCATATCTTCGTCATGAGCAAGTGCAATGGCTGTTTGATCCATAACTCTCAAATCTTTGTGAAGAGTCTCTTTGAGGCCAATAACATCATATCGTACGGCATCTGTATGCTTTTTAGGATCTTTGTCATAGATTCCATCAACTTTTGTTGCTTTTATGACACAATCACACTGGAGTTCTAGAGCGCGAACTACCGCCGTAGAATCAGTAGTAAAGTATGGTTGTCCCATACCTCAGACACATATGACTACTCTCCCCTTTTCGAGATGATGAAGCGCTCTACGACGTATAAAATCTTCAGCAACCTTATGGACTGGAATTGCTGACATAACACGAACTGGAACTCACTCGCTCTCTATTGCTTCACCGATAGCAATACCATTGATGATAATACCCAGCATTCACATATTATCTCCTGTTGCCCGATCAAATCATCATTGTTCGAGTTCAATCCCACGAAATATATTTCCACCTCCTACCACGATTACCACTTCGAGCTTTTCTCATTTTATGAGATGAACAATTTTTTTGGCAAGAAATGAGAGAAATTCCGGATCGATTCCGTATCACTGCTTTCATTGGAGAGCTTCTCATGAAAGTTTTAATAGAATTCTTTTTGGTGTGTGATATTTTTTCATAAATAAAAAGTCTAGATAAAGCGACTATAAAAGAAGAACACAAGGGAAAATGCCAGAACGAGAACAAAAAGGATAGCAAGTGCGATAATAGCTGAACTTCGCTTGTTTATTTCTTTTTCGAGAAACTCTATCTTTTGGCTCATATCTGCTCTATTTTCATCATTTTTTGTTTTCACACTTTCCAGGAGAAAGGTGGCCTTTTTATATTCGATCATCGAAATCGATGATTTAAGTTCTGTTTCCGTCTTTCCGAGACGATAGGAGAGATCTTGGATAATCTCATCTTTTTTTTCTACGAGTCTTTTTGCGTCATCATAGAGACGAGAAAATTCTGTAAGTGCCTGTGAATCGGAAAGTGTGATGATACCTGATTCTGATGATTTCATATTTTTGGTGGAAGGATTTTTTTCAGTAACCACTTCATACGTCTCTTCGCTTCTTGCTGGATCAAGAGAACGAAGTATTTCCACATCATCTTCTTCGAGAAACATCTTCTTTCCGATACGTCTCGTTTTTATGATCCCATTTTTGATATGTCTATCGATGGTTCTCGTTGAGACGGAAAGTCTGCGAGCTGCAGAGTCACGATCAAGGGTAAAGGCCATAAGAAAAATAGATACAAAAATACGTCCGAATTTGGACGTATTTTATGAAAAGATGAAAGAAATGCAAGAAAGAAAATGGTGGAGATGGCGGGAACTGCCCCCGCGTGTAAGAAGGTACCATAGCTCAATCTACTCTATATAGACTCTTTTAGTATTTTTCAGAATAAAGAAAAGTCAAAAAACTCTGAAAAAAATTGGTTTCTGTATGAACTCTTTGCTACTACCTATCAGAAAGGCAAAGGTAAAACTTATAAATATGACATGACCCTATAAGTTTTGAGTCATGAAATGTGTAGCAGGCCATCCGGCACTCATCCCGCGAGGCGGGAAGGCTACCTTACATTGCTAGGCAAAAGTAAGTGTTGAAGGAGTGAGTACCTTCTTCATACCTGCTGCAAGAGCAACAAGTGGTGAACTTTTTTTAGAGTTTGCATCTAAGTTTCCTCTTTGGTGACGAGGCGAGGAGCCACGATAGAGCAGAGATACAATACGAGTCTTCCTATCGAATACTGTATCATCCCCACGAATATGTTAAAGTGCGAGCACATTATAGGAAAATACGAGAAAAAATCAATTTTCTTCACAAAATATTTACAGAAAATCCGTAAAACTCCCTGGAAATTCTCAAAAACAAGAAATGCGAGGCAGAAAAATTTTTTCGAAAGGAATTTACTGATTGGTAAGTGACTGAGAAAATAATTTTTCTAACGAAGAAGTTCGCTGTTTTTCAGAATTTTTTAAAAAAGCCCCTGGAAAATCCAAAATCCAGGGGTAAAACGAGATGAGGGCGAGACTACTGAGCGTGGAGCGTTGCGAGAATGTTTTTCGCTCTTGCCGATGCGAGATCTCCTTCGATAACCGCAATACCATTCGAAAGTCGAGAGTATGCGCGAGGATTTCCGTTATCATGCATTTTATCTATGTTCTCAAATGAGATATTATCGCTATAAAACGATACTACTACTGGACCATCTTTCTTTTCTCAAGCTCCTTTCTTTGAAGTGACATTTACTTCATCTGAAGCATTCGTACGAATTTTTTTGTACGTATCGCCATCATTTCCGTGAAATCCGTATTTGAGGGATGGATTCCAGTACGATGATGCTCATGACTGAGTATTTCAGGAAGTTCATGTGTCTTTATTTTCAAAAGAAAGAGACATGGTATAGAAAGATGTGAGAACTGCGAGCGTGAACAAAGCCTGTAACCACTCGGCACCATACCCATGATGCCTCTTGTGAACTGGATGATTCATACTTTTACAAAAAGAACAAAATAATTATAACATATAAAAATATAGAAGTCAATGTTTTTTAAATAAATTAACTAATTGTCAAATACGATTTCCTAAAAAATTCGATTTTTGGATTTTTTTCGCTATAGTAAGAGGCATGTCTCTCCACCTCTACAACACGCTCACCAGGGAAAAAGAACGCTTTAAACCTCTTCGTCAGGACGAAGTAAAGGTGTACTATTGTGGACCAACGCCCTACAACTATGCTCATATCGGAAATCTCAGAAATTATCTCATGGACGACTTTGTTGTGAGAAGCATGCGATATCTCGGATATAAAGTAAAAACAACGATGAATATCACCGATATCGATGATAAAACTATTCGTGATAGCCAAAAGGAAGGAAAAAATTTAAAAGAATTTACCGAGTACTATACACAGAAATTTTTGGAAGATTGCAAAAAACTTGGAATTATTCCGGCTGATAATATCAAACCTATATCAGAACTCATCGATGATATGGGAGAGATTATCGATGGTCTCATGCAAAAGTGATATGCCTACCTCGCCGATGATGGAAGTATTTACTATAGTGTGAAGAAATTTAAAAAATATGGGAAACTCGCAAATCTTGACATAAAAGGCATGATTTCAAGCGTGCGAATCGATAACGATGAATACGACAAGGAGCAAGTAGCCGACTTTGCACTTTGGAAAGCCTATGATCCAAAAGATGATGGTGAGAATTTTTGGGAAATAGAGATAAAGATGTGAACTGCCTCTCATTCCGTCATTGCGAGGAGTAAGTCTGTTTCTGTGACGAACGACGTGGCAATCCAGGATTCCGAAGTACAAGGTATTACTGGATTGCTTCGTGCCTCGCAATGACAGGAACAAAAAAGAATACAGATCAAAGGGCGTCCAGGGTGGCACATAGAATGTAGCGCCTGTAACAAACATTTCTTTGGTGATCAGATCGATATCCATATGGGAGGGGTGGACCTCATATTTCCTCATCATCAAAATGAAATCGCCCAAACGGAAGCATTTACCTGAAAAGAATTTTCCAAATATTGGCTTCATGGTGGACACCTCCTTGTAGACAATAAAAAAATGTCGAAATCTGCCAATAATTTCTATACACTTCGGGATATCGTAAATTTTATGATGAAAACCGGTGAAGCGGAGAAAAATATTTTTCGTGGATTTCGCCTGATGGCCCTTCAAAATCAATACCGTGAAAATTTCAATTTTACCTTTGAAAGGCTCGAAGCAGCTATCAATACAGTCAAATGATTCGATGAGATGATGAAACGCCTCGGACGATATGCTAAAAAACTTCCTTCTTGAAGTGATGAAAGAAGTGCGAAATGAAAACTCAAATTTCACGAAATCTCACGAAACTTTCGAGAAAATCAACAGGCTTTTATGCAGGCTTTTGTGGAAAAACTCGAAGACGATTTTGATACCGTTTCTCTCATGACGGTGGTCTTTGAGTTCCAAAACTACGTCAACACTACGATCGATGAAGCACTTTTTTCCGAAAGAGAATGTGCTTCTCTCATTGATATGATGAAAAGCTGGGAAGAAGTTCTCGGAATACTCGATTTTTGACTTCTTGAAAGTGAAAATATACCAGAAAATATAGCCAAACTCGCCGAGGCTCGAATGCTGGCAAAAACCCTCAAAGACTGGAAAGAGGCAGATAGACTCCGTGATGAGATACTCTCGCTCGGGTGGAAAATGATCGATGAGAAAGATGGATGGAGAGTAGAGAAAGTGTAAAATCTTTTGATTTTGTACAAAGTTTTGCTATAATATTTGTACAAATTATTTTCTAACAAGAACATATTATGACCACTGAAATGATAAGCATATCGGAATATAGGAAAAATATTTCTCTCCTCACTGATAGGGCAAGTAAAACGAATACTTCTTTCATTATCACCTCTCATGGAAAAGCCATATGAGAATATCGTCCGCTCGGCGAGAAAGATATCGTGGTAAGAAGTAAATATTCGCAAACATTTATCGATGAGCTCGCTGAAATGGAAAGAGATTATGAAAATGGGAAGTTCTCTGGACCCTTCACGAAAGAGGAAAGTCGATCCTATCTTAATACACTTTCATAATTTATGAGGGCTATTTATTGATCCCAGTGGGGTATGCATTTTTCCAATCTTAGCAGACAAGACAAAAGTCTCACGAAAGAAGTGATAGACTTTTTTATCGAAAATCCATATCATTCTTCCCTTCGCAATCACCCTCTCGATCCACCACTCGAAAAATATAGAACCATCTCGGTCGATGCGGACCTTCGAATTCTCTTTCGGATGACAGATTCTCACACTGCCCTCTTTCTCAAGATAGGGAAGCATGACGAGATCTATGAAAAATAGATAAAGGGTAGAATCTTTTGAATTTCCTTTCTTTTTTGACTATACTCTTCCTTATGCAACACATAAAATCCATCATTTCTCTTGCGATTACATCACTCTATAACGTAGATTTTTCTCCTGAAATTTCTGTCGCACCAAAGCCTGAGCTTGGAGAATATTGTATCAATGTCTTCCCTCTCGCGAAAATCTCATGAAAATCTCCAAATCTTATCGCAGAAGAAGTGGCGAGTGAACTCGAAAAACACACAGATATTTTCACGAGTACAAACGCTCTAGGAGGATATGTGAACTTTTTTCTGACGGATAGAGTGTGGGGAGAATTATTTTCCGTCATTGCGAAGAATGAAGCAATCCATGCTCCTAAAAAAATACAAAAAACTATAATCGTCGACTATATCGGTGCGAATGTCGGAAAACCTCTTCATATCGGACATATCTGCACCCCATCTATCGGTCAGGTAGTTTGCAATACGTATCGTCATCTCGGATACACTGTTATTTGAGATTCACATTTTGGTGATTGGGGAGGGATTTTTGGGAAGTTGATTTATGGATGGGAAAAGTATGCAGAAATTGAAGGGGAAGAACAAAATCTAATTCGCCTAAATCATTCAGGAGTGGATTATTTATTAGATATATATCAGTGGATCCACAATCAAACTAAAGATTCCAGTATTTCAGAAGTGACGAAAATGCAAACTGAAGAAATTGAGAAAAGTTGCCGAACAGAGTTCCAATATCTTTCTTGAGTTGGTATTGATTTATCAAGTCCTGATGAACTCAAACATCATGAAGAAAACGTCGAACTCTGGAAGAGATTTACCAGTATCTCTATAGCTGAAACTGAAAAGAAACTGGCACTCTTGAACGTCAAAGCTACTTTTAATATCGGCGAAAGCTTTTATGAATGACTCTCACTTCCCCGCCCAAATGATGAAAAATATCCAAATTTGCAATATAATATGAAAGATATTGTGAAAGAACTCATCGAGAAATGAATCGCCACGCAAAATGACGATGGAAGTGTCGGGGTGATATTTCCTGATGATACGAAGATACCATCATGTGTCCTTCAGAAGAAGGATGGAACATGACTC
>JANOWM010000042.1:0-2038 GCA_031417875.1 Candidatus Altimarinota bacterium | reverse complement strand
TGCTCCGACTTGTTCGAGTTCTTTTTTATATCCAGCCTCACTCGTTATTCCTCCGAGCTGAATCTTTTTCATGAATGCTCCGAGTGTATCCATGCTCCGGTAATAATACCCGAGTGTATCTGCTTGGGCATACTCTTTTCCATAGAGAACCTGGAATGCCTTACTCGATTCATCGATTTTTTTCATAAGAACATCAGGTTGTCACAAAAAATATCTATACCTCAATTTCTCTGCTTCTGAAAGTCGATATTTCGTATTTTCAAGTTTTTTTGATTCAATAAAAGACTATCTGCTCTTTCATTTTTCAAACGATGTCCGCCTTCTGTCTCTCCAATAAGGATAGAGGATTCTTTAAAAATGGCATAGTCCTCGTTATTCAATATCTCATTTCTTTGAAGGAAAGAATTTAGATCTACTATAAACTGATCGGATGCCTGGGAATTTGTTGTTTTTACTACCATCCACCGTTCATTTTCATATTTCCATGTTATATCCCCAGCATTTTCGAGACGATTCCATTCAGTAAAAATATTTTTAGCGTTGAATTCAGCATATAAATTATTCCATTCATCACTAATGGCACTCCGTCTTTGTTCATTGACGCTGAGTCTTTGCTCATTCGCACTCAGTTGTCATGTAATCTCTTGAAGGAGTTGCTCTCGTTTCGCTACATCTCTCGTATCTCTGTTCACATCCGCTTGATCATATGCGACGATCCGATCTCACATCCAGGGTGCCATATGAACTTCTCAGGTAGCCGTATTTTCTCATTTTGGATGATATCCGGTTTCCTCTCTTCCAGCATGAATACGCACAGGAAATCTCTCTCACTTTTTCGCTGTTGGCGTGAGTGATTTACCGAACTTTTTAAACACGGAAATTATCTTTTCACGAGTTCTCGTACTCATTTCGGTGGCATTATCAAGGGAAAGAGAGAGATTTTCCGGACTTATTTTCTTAGATGTATTTGACTCATTTATAAGTCATTCGAGAGAACTATGCATAAAGGAATGTTATACGAATATACTTTTGAGTCAGATAATTTCTTGCCGTAGGAGCTCTATGATTTCAGATTTATCAGGCCCTGGAAGATTCTCAAATCTTTCGGAAATAATTCGTTTTTCTTCATCAGAAAATGCGCATGAGAATTTGAGATAATGCATGAGAAGAATTTTTTGTTCGTTGATATTCATAAAGGTGATAAATGATTAGAATTATACTAACATAATCTTCTTTGTTTTGCAAAACTGGGTACTTATTTCCTCTTTTTCACCACTTCCCTTCCACCACCAAGAAACGTCTTATAGATAATACGTGCAGCCTCTGTTCGGACAATATTGGTATTTGGCTCAAAAGTGTCTTTGGTTTTTCAGGTAATAATCTTCTGTTTTTTGAGTGTTTCGATGTATGGTACAAAGCTACTGTCTTTTGGAACATCGATAAATGATGAGACGGTGCGTGGAGGAATCTTTACTTTGATAGCGCGAGCAAGTATCTTAGCTGCTTCTGCACGAGTTATGAATGTATTAGGACGGAAATTTCCATCAGCATATCCATTAATCCATCCATTTTTTGATGCGAATGTAATATATTCTGCGTACCACATACTTTCATCGATATCTGGAAAACCTGAAATTGTACCGACAAATGTATAGCGACATGAGAGGGATCGAACGAGCATTTTTACAAATTCTGCTCGAGTTATCGAACGAGATGGTTCAAAGGCGTCATCATTGAGTACAATTCAGAATTTTTTATATGCTTCATACGTTTGTCCGATGAGCTTTTCATTTGCCTCCAGTCCTCGAAACATCACAAGTGCCTTCGTATCATCACTAAATTCACCTTTTGGGATATCTTTTGTTTCTATTTTATTTTCCTTGAAAACTTGAACAATTTGAGGACATACATAGTCGGTGATTCGTTCTTTGAGATTGTAGATTTGAAGGCCATCTTGATTTTTTGAGTCATAACTCACGAGTGTCTGTGTTGCTAAAATTTTGAAATAATTATTATCAAAAATCGTTGGTGCAGCTTC
>JANOWM010000041.1:0-1527 GCA_031417875.1 Candidatus Altimarinota bacterium | reverse complement strand
AAATCATATTTTATTATTATTCTTCTCTGCATTATTTTCCTTTCACTCTGAATCGCCATCATAGGATTTCGTTATATTATCCATGTTTTTACCTGAGAGTGGTGAGGGGCAACGAACTACCTCGGAGGAAACGGAACGGTTGTAGCGATAGTACTCCTTGGCATGTTTTTTATTGGCCTTGGGGCTGCGTATCCATTTGGTTTTGTAAATCTCACATGAAATAACGTACAGTGAACAGCCATTCCTAATACATGGCAGTAAGCTTTATAGACTCGAGTTCTGGAATATCAAATTTCATACGAGCCTCAAGACGTTCAAAGATATAGTAGTCTTCATCTTCGGTTGTGAGTGTAAAAATATCCTGTGCTTTTCCAAGTGGAAGTTCTGTTGCATGCACTGACTTGATACTCAGTCATATATTGTAGATAATTTCTGTCACTTCTTTCAGGAGACCTCGACGATCTAGGAATACGCACTCGACGGTAAAGGTGATTCATTTTTTACTTTCTTCATTGCTCCAATGGCATGGAATACGTCGTTCGAGTCAGATTTTTTCGACATTTTTGCAATCAAAAGCATGAATAGTAACAATTCATTGACCGATAATTCCAACGATTTTTTTGGTCTTTTTTGGTGATGGAGTACAGCAATTTGCAAATTTGTGTGGAATATCACGTTCTCGACCGATAATGACAGAAATAGTTTCTGTACTTTCTTCTCCTCTTTTTTTCTCACGGATTTTCTTCTCTTCTTCTTTCTTTTCTTCATGGATTTTTTCCCCGAGTTCTTTTTTTATGATGTTATCATGGATCGATTTAAGCAGTGATGATGGTTTTCTCGAGAGGTTTCAAAGCTGTACGAGTATATCTTCTTTATGTTTGGTATCGAGCGTTTTTCCGTCGACAATTTTGAGTATGGAAAGTTCCTTATCCAGACCATGCTCATAATTTTTTTCGAGGTAAGAATTGAGAATAAATCGTCATTTTTCTACAAAAAACGAGCGCTCTTCCCTGTTTATGAATTGCCTGATATGTTCTTTGGCTTTCGATGTTTGCACAAAAGAGAGCCAAAGAGGATTAGGTTTTTTATTGTGATCGATAATTATTTGGATACTTTCACCATTATGAAGCTGATAATCGAGTGGTACAACTTGACCATTTACTTTTGCAATCGTGAGTTCATTTCCGAGTCTTGAGTGAACGGCATAAGCAAAATCAATCGGGGTAGATCATTTTGGAAGCGTCAAAATATCTCATTTCGGAGTAAAGACGAATATTTGATCAGAAAAGACATTCACATGCATCTCACTCATAAAATCAAATCCTCATTCTGTACTACTGACGATATCTTTTATAGTTTTTACCCAGTAACTATCTTTGGATCTTTCAGAGGTTCCTGATTCTGAATACTCAAAATGGGCTGCCACTCAAAACTCTGCTTGACGATGCATGTCAACGGTACGAATTTGGATTTCTGTTGGCTGAGAACGTACCTCTGGAAAGAGTCCGACGACCGTCGTGTGAAGTG
>JANOWM010000040.1:0-8156 GCA_031417875.1 Candidatus Altimarinota bacterium | reverse complement strand
CACTTCACATACGGACCAAATCGTCATTGACCGATAACAAGAGGTTTTTCTTGGTAACTTCCGATATCTTTTGGAAAAGAGAACATTCCGAGTCATTCTTCGAGCGTGATGTCGTCGATAGACATTCCCGGTGCGAGATTCGCGTATCGAGGTTTTTCTCACTGGGCGAGTTCATCTGATGTACCAATCTGTACGACTGGACCAAATCGGCTCATACGCGCGAGAAGCGTACGTCCTGTCGTGGGATCTTTACCGAGTATGCGTTCTCCGGCAAATCTTCCTTCGGTTCCGAGTGCTCACTCGATAGACGCGTGAAATGGCGTATAAAAATCTCCGAGCATATCTTTCCATTCGAGTTTTCCTGTCGCTATCTCATCGAACTGATTTTCGACTGAAGCGGTAAAGCTATACTGCATAAAACTCGAAAATTCAGTTTCGAGATAGTCTGTTACCACAAAGGCGATATCTGTCGGGAGAAGCTTCTTGGCTTCGATAACCACGTATCCACGGTCCTGAATCGTCTGAATAGTTGCCGCGTAGGTGGAAGGACGACCAATTCCTTCTCCTTCGAGTTTTTTCACGAGAGATGCTTCTGTATAACGAGGAGGAGGAAGGGTAAATTTTTGATTTCAGAGAAGTTCATGTGAATCGATGAATTCTCACTTTTTGATCTGAGGAAGCTTTTTACTATCTTCATTTTCCTCATCATCAGTTCACTCGATGTAGAGCTTCATAAATCCTGGAAATATGATCACTTCACCCTTTGCGATCCATTCTTCTCATGCTTTTTCAGAAGAAAAATGATAGCTCGTGAGCTCGACGATGGCTTCTGCCATTTGAGAAGCGAGTGTACGTTCCCAGATAAGTCGATAAATCCGAGCTTCCTGACCATCAAGTCCGAGAGAGTCTGGAGATTTTGATATATCAGTAGGCCTGATAGCTTCATGGGCTTCCTGAGCGTTCGCTTGCTTCGTTTTATAAGTTCGACCATTCGGGAGGGCATATTCTTTTCCGTACTCCTTGGTAATAAAGTCCTTTGCAGATTCTATAGCTTGAGCCGAGAGGTTGACGCTATCAGTACGCATATAGGTGATATGTCCGTTTTGGTAGAGGCGTTGCGCTATATCCATCGTCATTTTCACTCCATATCCGAGCTTTCTAGAGGCTTCTTGCTGGAGAGTAGAAGTAGTGAAAGGAGCTCCAGGAGTTCTACGAGATTCTTTTTTTTCGATTTCATCAAGAGTGAAAGTCTCCTTATGATCTATGGTGTAGAGCGTATTTCATTTTTTATCTTTTCCAGTTTTGACTTTTGATATATCGATACCGTGTGACGTGAAAAATGCTTCCGCTTCGGATGACTGCTTGAATTTGAGTGCTTTCCCTCAGATTTTCATGAGTTCAAGAGAAAACTCTACTTTATTGTGGGTGACTCATGTCGATATTTTCCATGACTCATCGGGGACAAAGGCTCGGATCTCACGCTCCCTTTCGACGAGAATCTTTACAGCGACTGATTGGACACGGCCAGCAGAGAGTCCTGATCTGACTTTACGCCAGAGAACAGGAGAGACTTCATATCCCACGATACGGTCGAGAATACGCCTTGATTGCTGGGCATTTACGAGATTAATATCTATTTTAGTGGGACGTGAAAAAGATTCGGTGATAGCACTTTTTGTGATTTCATGATAGGTAACACGAGTGGCAGTAGTGGGATCGAGGTCGAAAACATGGGCTAAATGCCAGGCGATAGCTTCACCTTCACGGTCTGGATCCGTTGCCAGTATGATGTGGTCTGCATTTTTTGCAAACTTCTTGAGTTCCGCGACTCGTTTCTTTTTATCGGGTGAGATTTCATACTCAGGGATAAAACCTCAGGCAATATCGATCCCAATATTTTTTTCAGGAAGGTCACGGATATGTCCTATAGAAGCCTCGACTTGGTAGTCCTTTCAGAGATATTCACTGATTTTTCGGGCTTTGGCTGGAGACTCGACGATCACAAGATTTTTTGCCATGATGAATTTTTTATATGATGAGTTGTCTAGAGGGTAGCGCTCGTCAAGAGAAAGTCAAAAGATTTTGAGTGTGAGAAGTATTGACAAGCACTGAGATAGTCGGATAGCCAGATGTTTCCTGTCATCCCGCTGAGCGGATCTTGCCCTCTTTTCCCGTCACCCTGAGGAACGAAGGGTCCATGTTTACCGTTCCTGTCATTCCGGTCCCGCTTCGCGGGATCTCCTGTTCCTGTCATTCCTGCGAAGGCAGGAATCTAGAGTTCCTTCTGTACTTTTTGTGACCAAAAAGTACCAAAAAGTCTTTCAGAGTCTTCCTTGCTTCATTTTTCATATCTGTAACAGTTCGATTTCCTAAATGACACAAACTCCTCGCTTCACTCGTCAAACAATGTGTCATTTTATACGGAAATCGTCACTGACAGATATATAAAAATTCACATAAGGAAGAAGACATGAAAAATTCACCAAAGAGAATATCAAAGTTCGAGAGAAAAAGAAGCAAACAATTGAAAATTCGAAATACAAAAAAATTCCAAAAATGTTTGGGAAGGAAGAATTGTGGGAAATATTTCTCGAGAAGTCTATTCCTGACCGAATAAACAGCTATATCGTTTGGGAGGTTAAGCTTTAACCTGAAGTTATATTACGAATATTTTATAAAATGCAAGTTTTTTCTGACTTATTTTTCTTTTCGAGCGACATAGATAAAGGCTGGTCATATATTTCTTGGTTCCCAAAGAGTTTTCTCGATATGAAAGTATTTTTTTATTTGAGATCGATTCCACATCCAGTATTGGTACTGAATGTAGTAACCACCTGGCTTAAGGATACTTTCTATAGAAGCAAGTATGGTATCGACTTTTTTTTCATCAATACTTCAGAGAGGAAGTGTCGAAAAAACAACATCGACAGAATTACTGGGAATTATTTCAGAGATTTTGTCTGCATCTAAATTTGATACTTCACAGGATTGACCATATTCTATCTTTACTGCCTCATAACGGTCGAGATCATTTTCGAGAGTGATAAACTTCGAGTCTTTTCACTTTTCTGCTAAAATATATTTGGTGACTTCACCATGTCCAGCTCCGAGCTCTACGATAGAGGACATATGTGCGATATCGACAGTATGAATGAGTCGTTTTGAGAGATAGTGAGATGAAGCGAGTCCATATCCAACATCTTTCCAAAACTTCACGGTCCAAAAACAAAGATTCATGAGAATTCGATAAAAAAGTACTCACCGATTATATGAATACTTTTTTTATTGCAACTTTCTTGAGAACTATTTATCTGATTATCTTCATAAGATCTCGGACTTCGTCGAGCTCCTTATCCGTGAGACTTCATTTTTTCTCGAGCATTTTTTCGAGAGTACACATGACCTCTTCATTGAGAGCCTGACCCATAGCACTACGAACAGCAGAAAGCTGTTGTACAATTTCACGTACTCCTGACTCATCCTCGATCATCTGGATGACTCCACGAATCTGACCTTCGATTCTACGAAGACGATCTCCAACACGCTTCTTATGAAGTGGCTCTTTGATTTTCATAACTAAAATATTTAGAGAATATACACCTCAGTGTATCAAAAAAAAGAGAATTTGCAAATCAGACATGTGAAAACTATTTTTTCCTTCTTCACAGATAGCGTTTTATATGTAAAAAACTTTTCTTTTTCTCATTTTTTTATATAATGCGCTCATAAATTTACTTTTCCTATGACAGAAAGCATAAAAACCCTTGTCGAGACATTTTTTAAAAATATTTGAATCCTTATAGAATCTACGACCGTAGAAATCATAGATTCTGATGTTAATATCCGTGTACAAACTCCAGATAGTGCCCTCCTTATCTGAATGCACGGGAAAAATATAGAATCTTTTCAGCACCTTCTTGGTCGGATGATCGAAAAGATAACGTCATCTCATATCCATGTTCATCTCGAGGTAAATGACTATATGAAAGAAAAGGATGCAAGACTCTTTCGATTTCTTGACTCTAAAATCGAACTCGCGATGACTACAGGAAAAGTTCTGCGTATACCAAATCTCACTTCATATGAGCGTAAAAAAGCTCATGGATATATCGCAGAAAAAAATACGCTCTGACTCTCTACAAAAAGTGATGGAGAGTGAACAGAAAGGGCTCTCATTCTCGAATATCGTGGTGAGCTGAAAAAGGTGACTCAAATAGCTTCATCACCTGTATCGAGTCCAGCAGTTTCATCCCATAAGCCGAGTATAGCTACAAAAACAGACGTAAGCAATAATATTTCAGAAGAAGGAGTGGGGATATAGTTCGAATTATGAAAAAATATATTTTTCGTTGCATCTTGGGTATATTTTTGGGCGCATGTTTCCTTTCTTTTGCGTGGACAAGCGAAAAGAAGCTCTATCCGGTATATGATACACTCTACGATTATCAGCGTCTCACACCTGAGCTTTTCCCGAGTTCCTACTCACTCAAAATCTCGGCAGTAGGACATAATCTCTCATATGCCGATATGATGTGGATTCGACTCATTCAGTTTGTGGGAGATAATACTGGAAATGGGAAATATCTTGATTTTTCTCATCATATTCTCACGAATATTACTGACCTTTCACCAAATTTTGTGAAAGCATACGAAACCGATCTCATATTTACCCCACTTATATATGCTGCAGAAAAAGAAGACATTACAGAGGATGAACGACAGAAGATAGAACGTGCTATAGAACACGGAAAAGATGGGATGAAACATCTTTGTGACGCAAAAAAAATCGAAGAAATCTCAAAAATTCCTTATGGTGTGAATCTCTGGTCCCGAGTAGACCTCAGAAATCCGTGCACGTGAGGAAAGATTCCTTATTATGTAGGAACGCGATATGCCAATGATCTTGAGGACAATAAAAATGCTTCGTATTATCTGAAAATCGCCAGTATGCAAGATGATGCGCCAAAGGCTTCTCGTTTTCTCGGGCAAATAGCATTCGCAAACACCGCTGATCCTATAGATGCTGCTATTTCTTTTTTTCTTACTGCACAAGAAGGATATGACGCTGAACCCTTTGAATGTAGAAAAGTGGTACACGCGCTTCTATGAAAAATATGAGAAAATCGTATCTTTACTAGTACGGGCATAACGACCATTATGGAAATTGAGAAAAATATAAAGACAGAGAAGGATATAAAAACACCAGAAGCGTATGAATCAAACAATTGTCCCGATAATCTCAGACGAGGAATCAAACAAATATATAGATCCTATATTACCAACGCTGCCGCACCCTATCCAGACATTACCAATGCGCGAGACCTCGTGGATAAAAAAATTATTCCATTTATTCCGACGCTTAAGAGTCAGGCAGGCTTTACCCTCAGGAAAATCAAGGGGATATGGAAATTTACTAGTTACTAAAGATACATTATGCGTATAGATAAAAACACTCTTGAAGACTGGAATAATAGGTGAGTAACCTTAGTTACTATCGAACTTATAAATGCCGGATGTGATGGCACAGAGATACGTATACATGAATGAGTATATAAAGATACTTATAGGGGTATTAGTATAGAGAATTCAGATATTACTGCTTACGTGTCAGATTCAAATAAATCAATATTTGAAAATGCGATCCTCACAAAGGTGAAAGGGAAGTGGCTCCTAAAAAGTGAGGAAGTACTCACTCACTGCGGTTGTGGAAAGAGTTTTTCACTGAAGTCTGGAAATCTTCGTGCTGATAAAATCAAACTCCTCAAGTCAAAACTCTCAAAGAGACCAAAGCATATGCTGTAAGAAGGGATAATACTCGTCACTTCTGTGCTTCGTTCTCTCAATTCCCGTCATTCCCTGGTATGGTAGCAGGGAATCTACCCATTTCCAAAACAGGGAGATCCCCGACTACAGAAACTCGGGGATGACAGAGTCCTATCTGACTATCCCACTATTCCAACCATCAAACTACCCGACTATTTCCCTTTACATATACTGGTATAAGTATTCACGAGGGCAGTATTTTTCCCATAAGTAGCTATGACTTGAGCATCACACGCAACTGATTTATCGAGACGTCAGAGCGCTTTTATCTTCTCGATTTCTCCGAGAGAATCACCGTATTTCCCGATGATAAAGTAGGTTCGATATCTGATTCGAAGGAGGTCATAATTTGCCGAATTTGATGTGAGGTAGGCGTTTGAGAGTGAAATCACTGAAAGGTATCTCTTATCAGTGTAGGCCTTCTCTATATCGGAAAGAGTGACAGTGGAAACATTTCCGATATTACTTCCACTTGAAGTTTTTCTAGAAACAGTTCCAGATATTCCATCCGTAAGTCCGTCTATTTTTGGGTGTGAGATAAATTCACGAGGTACTCATCCAAATGGATTATTTCCAGTTTTAGTAGTATAGTATTTGAGTTTTTTGTCGTATATAAAGAGTCCTATGAGCTTGCGTGCAAAACTCTTGGTATCATATTGGTAGAGAATTTTCGCGTCATAGATTCCTCAGGTAGATGCAGCACCATCAAAACTAATATCTACAAATGCATGGTCATCATTTCATTTTTTGACGAATTCATATCCAGCGACTTCTGCAGTTTCAGGAAGTTTGTAGGCATTTCGTATAGCTTTCCAGTCAGGAGTAATGCGACGAATAAATCCAGCATAGCGAGCTCATTTGTCCTTTTCGATAGTCGAAAGTGCGATTTCGAATTCTCATGAGATACTTCGGACGGGAGTAGCGACTATTGGAGCGGGAGATTCTCATGTACTCGTAGTTACTTCTGTCGATCCAGTAATGGTCGTAGGAGTAGCGATAAGAACTGATCATGAAAATTCAGAAAGCGGTATAGTGATTCCTGCCTTTGACATTTCTTTTCGTAGGACATCATTTTCTCTCTGAAGCATTCAAAGCTGTCATTCATATGTACGAATGAGCTTATTGAGTTCTGTGACGAGTACGATCCCAGAAGATGCTGTTCCTTCAGCATAGAGCATGCCTGAGAAGCTCGAAAGAAGGAAAAATGCGAGAAGTATTTTTTTCATAAAAAAAAGTAATTTCCTCTACTATACGCGAGAACTCCTTGAAATCAATTTTTTCACCGGAGCATAACTCTTGCGATGAATGGAAGTTATGTTATAATTATTCATCGATTCCTGATGTTTTCTTGTTCCGTAGCCAACATGTGCATCAAATCAATAGAGAGGAAAATCCTCGCTATATTCACACATCATGCGGTCACGAATAACCTTCGCGATGATAGATCCGAGGGAGATGGATTTGTGGAGGGAATCTCAGTGGATGAGGTATGATATATAGTTTCCTATACTTTTGTAACCAAAAGTATCAAAAGTTCCGGGGGGAAGTCAAACTCGCTCATTACTCGCTTTGCTCAGCAAAGAACACTGTTTTTCATCATCGCTCAAACAGTGCCTTCCCCCCAGACCCCCATTCATTGTTTTTCATCCTTGCGAAGCGAGGATCTGTTCCTTATATTCTCATCTCTTCCTTTTTTTTGCAAAAGTGTACTCTATATTTTCGAGAGGAAAGAGGAAGTTATCGCATCCATCAATCCAAATCTCAAAAGTATCTTCACTTTGAATGTATTGTAAGAGAGAAAGAATAATATCTTCCATGCACTCCCTGGTGGCTTCTCGGATTCATACTTCATCGATGCGATCAGCTTCACGGTAACCAAAAGTGTATTGACATTCATGTTTATGCGAGAGATACTCGAGCGTCCCAAAGAGACCTTCACGTTTCTTTTTTGTGAGTTTTTTTGAGTCATCGGCTTCCCGAAGTGCCTCATAGATGGATGACTCTCGATCAATAGATACCATAAAACCTCAGGCAACGACTGGTCCAGCCCATGCGCCCCTTCCGGCTTCATCGATTCAGAGAATATAGTGCATAAGTAGTTAGATAGTCAGATATAAACTATACTCATCTTTCTTTTTTATAAAACATTTTTCTTGCTTTTAGGGTGTTTTTATCTAAAATCGCTATGCTCTTATAAGTAACAAGTAGATACATTCACTTCGCGTGGATGAGGAAAGTCTGGACATCTCTTTCGAGGAAAGAAAAGCTAACGGCTTTGGCTCTGTCATATATCAAAAAGATGGAGAACGGAAAGTGCCACAGAGACAATACTC
>JANOWM010000039.1:0-25415 GCA_031417875.1 Candidatus Altimarinota bacterium | reverse complement strand
GATAGCTTACTTCCATAGTTTTGTCATTCCGTAGGGATCTTTTTCAATTTCATTTTATACCCCAGGGTAGTTTCTCTTCTTGCCTTGCAAGAATTCACCTTCTGAGAATAAGATTCTCTCTTTCTCATAAGTAAAAGAAATCCTGGATTGCTTCGTGCCTCGCAATGACAAAATTAACCCTTAATCTTATACTCACTATGTTCAACACTAAAATTCTCTTCGCTCTCACTATCTATATCACTGCGATATTTATGAGTAATCTTCTCGGTCTCAAGACGATGCCTTTTTTCTTCGGAACTCATATTTCATTCGCTGTTTTTACCCTTCCTTTTATTTTTATCACGACTGATATCATCGGAAAAATCTATGGAAAAGAACTCGCAAAGAGGTTCGTATTTCTTGGCTTTCTTGCACTTTGTATCTGGACACTTTTTTCTCTTTTTGCTGACATGATACCTTGGTCCTCACACACCTATGCGAGGATTGGAGATGCGTATGATCAGATCTTCTCCCTTTCTATCCGTGTCGCGATTGCATCACTCCTTGCTTTTTCCATCTCTGAGTATCTCGATGTTCTCGTGTTTTTTCGTTTCAAATGAGAGAAAAAGTCATTTTGGTTCGCGTCTTTTCTTTCGAATCTTGTTTCCCAGTGTATCGATACGTGAATTTTTATGTTTGTGGCATTTTATGGGGTTTTTGATACTGAGAAAATCCTCATGATGGCTATTCCATGGTGGATATATAAGGTGAGCATGGGCATTATCTATATGCCGTTTTCTTATTTCGCACTTTCTTATTTCCAAAAGTCTCCTCATGAATAAAAAATACGAGCAAATTCTCAAAACATTTTTTCACTCAGAAAATACGACAAAATACTCACTCGAAAACATCACTCGTGCCTGTGAGTACTTTGGTAATCCACAAAATAGCTTCAAATCGATTCATATCGCCGGAACCAACGGGAAATGAAGCGTGTCGAAGATGATATTTCAGATGCTCAAAGAAAGCGGGAAGAAGGTCTGAGTTACGACGAGTCCTCATAATCTCGACATGAGAGAAAGATTTGAGACGGCAAATTGCCATTATTGAACTGAGAAGGATTTCTCATTGCATTCGAAATGACAGGAGCAACAAGGAGAATGACTTATCTCTGAAGGAGATTTTATTCGTTATGCACAGATGACACTTGCATACAGAGGAGAACTCTCGTATTTTGAGAGGTGTGTTCTCGTAGCATTTTGCTATTTTCGGGATAGCGGTTGTGAATATGCTATCATCGAAGTCGGACTCTGAGGAAGGCTCGATGCGACGAATGTTATCACACCTATACTTTCTATCATCACGAGTATTTCCTATGATCATATGGAATTTCTTGGAGATACGCTCGAAGAGATCGCACACGAGAAATGAGGAATTATAAAAAATGGGATTCCAGTCATTCTCTGGGGTAAAAATCCAACTCTTGAAAAAATATCCATGGAAAAAGGCTCGAAAGTGATTTCTCCGAAAAAGAGAGAAGTGATCACAAATCTTCTTGGCGATCATCAAATCTCAAATGCACGAATTGCCTACGAAGCAGGACTCTTTCTCTGAATTGACGACATTCATATTAAAAATGCACTTCTTCACGTCGATCATCATGGGAGACTGGAGTATATCCATCCAAATCTTCTCATCGATGGCGCGCACAATGAAGATGGGATGAAGAAATTGAAGAGTTATTTGAAGTGAATAGAGTACAATTGGAGTGAGATCATCTTTTGTTTCAATCTCAAAGATGGAAAGTCTGCAACACTTGTTCTTAATATTTTTGAAGAAATAGAGGACTGGAATATCGTTGATTCAAGAGGATTTAAAGTAAGTGATGCGAGAAAAATAGGAGAGGAAGTGGAAAAGTTATGAAAAAAAGCTCATATCATCAAACCAAAAGAGATTTTCGAAGAGGCAAGAAAAAATCCTGGTAAACTCTTTGTTGTTTTCGGAAGTTTGTATATGATGAGTGAGTTTCTTTCATTATAAGATATGCAAAAACCTACACCCGGATCAAAGTGGCGTCACTACAAATCCCGCGGATGAATGGATCATGCTTATGAGGTTGTCGGTATCTCAGTTCACTCAGAAACCAATGAACCAATGGTAATATATCGTCCACTCTATGAAGTCCCACCTGATTCTTGGGCATATGAATATGATTTTGTCGTGCGACCATTGTCGCTTTGGTACGATATGGTAGAAAAAGATGGTAAAAAAATGCAAAGATTCACTGAAGTAGCTCACTAATCTTCCATTTGACAGAAACCTATCATTCGTATACAATTCTTCTATAGTCTTATTTTCATTTTTATGGACGCAACTACTTTCTTTCGAGAAGCCTTTGATCGCAATAGATGAGTTATTTCAGATGAAGAACAAGAGATGCTTCGTCATGCGACAATTGCTATTCCTGGTATGGGATGAGTATGATGAGTGCACTCGACTTCGCTCGCACGTCTTTGAATCGGGAATTTTCACATTGCGGACTTTGATACATTTGCTATAGCCAATACCAATCGCCAAACCTGAGCTATGTCTTCCACCATGGATAAGTCAAAAGAAGATGTTATGGCGACTATTATAAACGATATAAATCCATATATAAAAATAGAGAAATTTGGGAAGATAACAGAAGAAAATCTTGATTCTTTTCTCGAAGGTGTAGATATAGTGGTCGATGGGATGGATTTTTTTGAGATCGATGTAAGGCGATTAATATTTAAGCGTGCTTATGAAAAATGAATACCTGTTATTACGGCTTGACCCATAGGGTTCGGGTCGGCGGTACATATTTTCACGAAAGATAGCATGAAGTTCGATGATTATTTTGATATACAGGACTCTATGACCACAGATGAGAAGATTATTCAGTTCGGTATTGGTGTGTCCCCATCACTTCTTCAGAGATCGTATATGCCACCAAAATGACTCAATCTCAAATGAAAGCGCGGGCCATCGACGGTTGCTGGAACTCTTGCAGCTGCTAACTTTAGCACGACCTATGTGTACAAAATTATCACATGAAAACCATATGAAGGAAGTCCAGTTTCACGCCAGTTTGATCCGTATATCTGAAAAATAAAAAGAGTGAATCTTTGGTTTGGGAATCGTCATCCAATACAACGCATTAAGAGATGGTACTTATCGAAAATACTGATGAAATAAGAAAAGCTGTAGTGAGTTGCTTGACTTTATTTATTTTTCGATATAATCCTTTCAAATAGAAATCCCTTCGGGGATTTTAAAATGCTTTGACTCGTTTCTTATTTTTCTTATACTACGTATATGATTTGATTTATAAAAGATGCTCTCATAGAGCTCGAACATGTCGTCTGGCCAACACCAAATGAATCTCGGAAGTATATGGTCTATACAGTCGGAACGATCATCATCATAGGAGTATTTTTAGCTATCACATGAAATCTCATACGTTCCGGGCTCGTACTGAGCCGAGACCAATTTCCTCATAAAACAGAGCTCACAACTACTGTCAGTGGTGAAGAAGCTGCCACGAGTGCTGATGTTGAAGAAGTACTAAATAAAATTGGAGTGAAGAATACATGAGAAAAAACAGTACTTTCGACATGATCACTAGAATCAGACAGTACTAGCAGCGCTTCAGGATCTCAAAAATAATACTTTCTAATCACCATATTCCATGTTTGAATTTTCATCACAAAATGAGTGAGAATGGTACGTTATCCGCGTTATCTCTGGTACTGAAGAAAATGTTCGTCAATCTCTCATGCAAAGACGAGAGGCATTCTGACTCGAAAATCATCTCATAGATGTTTTTGTTCCCACTCACGATAGTATTTCAGTACGAGCCGGATGAGTCAAGGTCAAAAAAAAGAAAAATATTTTTCCAGGTTATATCCTCGTTCGTATGGTAGTTACGAATGAAAGTTGGTATATTGTTCGTAATACTCCAAATGTTACTGGATTTCTTGGGGCATGAACCGTTCCAGTTCCAGTAAGTGGAGAAGAGCTCGATAAGCTCAAAGGGATACTTACCGAAAAAAGTGAAGAATACAAAACAGATATGCAGATCGGTGACTATGCTACCGTGAAAGATGGTCCATTCGAGTGAAGTGAAGGAAAAATTATCGAGGTCAATACTCAGAAATGAATGGTGAAACTTATGATCAACCTTCTTGGTCGGGATACTCCGGTCGAAATCGAGTTTACAAGTGTTGGGAAAAAGAAATAATTACCCTCCTTTGGTATGCGAATAGCTCTCATTACACTCGCGCTGGTGGCTCTTGGATTCATTGCAACCATTATCTATACGCTTGCATGAAGAGAGTGAATGTTGCCAAAGATTACCCCAAAACCCACCATAGCCATAGATAATGGAAGCTCTATCGAAATTGAAACTCTCAAGTATCAAATCAAAACAGATCAAAAACTGGAGGAACTCACAAAAAAAATCGAAAAACTCACAGGAGATGTTCCGGAAGTTTCAGTCGCAAATACCGATACTTCTACTGGAAGAGAATCGCTTCCAGTTTCAGGAAAGTTTCTCGCCATGGTGATGCCGACTATGGAATTCTCGATAATACCAAATGCATGAATTTTTGATCTTCATACCTTTGATCTCGCAACAACTTACTCGACTTATTCTGATATCAAATACTGAACGGTGCTCATAGTTACAAAACTTTCGTATGAGAAGATGCTCAAAAACTTTAAAGCCCTTTCTGGAGAAGTCTATGTTACCAATGAAACCAAGACATTCCCATTTCGAAGCTTCTATGTTAACCCTCCAAAACAAGATACGCTCGTACGTATGGTAATCGAAATCGAATCACAGGCTATTTTCATCCAAATACCAAAGACAAAATTCCCAACCCTGAAAGCACTGCTTCTCAAGAAAGAGTCCACTAAGTAAATCTCTAATTTTTTAATTTTTTCCATCCTATGTCCGATAAGAAAATCCTCCTGACTAGTGCCTGACTTGCAGAGCTCACAGAAGAACTTAGATTTCTCCGTGAAGAAAAACGTGTTGATATCGCTCAAAAACTCAAAGAAGCCATCTCTTACTGAGATCTTTCTGAAGATGCTGAGTACCAAGAAGCCAGAGATGAACAGGCTCAGGTAGAGCTTCGTATTGCTGAGCTCGAAGAAATACTCAAACTCGGGAATTATAGCATCATCGAGGATGATAAGACCGCAAAAAAGAAGAAATGAATCAATGTTGGAGCGACGGTCGTACTTTCAGATATTCACTCAAAAGAAAAAATTAGCTATCTTATTGTTGGTTCCCAAGAGGCTAATATTCTCGAAAATAAGATTAGTAATGAGTCTCCTCTCGGAAGATCTATGATCGGAAAATGACCTGGTGACGGAGTTACATTTGTTGCTCCAGCTGGTAAAAAAGAATATACTATCCTCGAAGTTAAGTAACTTATTTTCATGAATTTCGAATCTATTCAATCATACCTCTATGAGTATACGCTGATAGTTCCATTTTCGGCACTTATTTTTGCAGTGATTGTCAAATGAATAGTTCATGCGATGAACGGTAAGTTTAGTATTTCAAATATGCTCTGAAGCGGAGGAATGCCATCAGCACATTCGACATTTGTTATTGCCTTGGCAACCGCCATGGGACTTAAACATACTGTCTGGAGTGATGAATTTACTATATGTCTCGTATTCTCGATCATTATCATCTATGATGCGATGAATGTGAGGTTTCAGGCCTGACTTCATGCAAAGGCTATCAATCACCTAACGCCTCACGAAGGAAGAGTACTTAATGAATCCATCGGTCATACTCCTATCGAAGCCTTTGTTTGATGAATTATATGATTTATGACCGCAGTAATACTCCTATGAGTATAGAAATTTAGTTTTTAGAAAAAATACTCCCATGTTCTCAGTTCACGACGAAAAAAAAATTATATCATTATTTGAGCAAAATGGGCACAAGAAATTTCGCTATTCTCAGCTGGAAAATGCTCTTTATAAAAATGGTATTTGAGATTTTAGTGCGATGGAAACGCTCCCAAAAGAGATACGAGATCTTCTGATAGAGAACTGTTTTTATAATTCGCTGACTATTCACTCTGAAGTGACGAGTGAAGATGGACAGACGACGAAGTTTCTTTTCAAGACTCATGATGACAAGATGATTGAAGCAGTGATTATGCGGCACCTTTCAGGGCGCAATACTCTGTGTGTCTCCTGTCAGGCAGGTTGTCCGATGGCATGTAGTTTTTGTGCAACATGAAAACTCGGACTTATTCGCAATCTCGAATTTTATGAGATAATCGATCAGTTGGTAGTGGCGAATAATTTACTCCAAAAAGAAGATAAAAAAATCAGAAATATTGTTTATATGGGTATGGGAGAACCGTTCTTGAATTATGATCATGTGGCAGAATCTTTGCGTATAGCAAGTAATCAAAAGAAATTTGATCTTTCAAATCGGCGTATCACGATATCCACATGTGGGATTGTTCCTGGAATTCTTCGCCTTGCGGAGGATTATCCTCAGGTTTCACTTGCAGTATCTCTTCATGCTCCAAACGATGAAGCACGAAAACGTATTATGCCGGTCGAAAATACCTATCCGATTCCAGATCTTATGAAGGCGCTTGACCAATATGTTGCCAAGACGAATAAGCGAGTTTTTTATGAATATATAATGATAGCAGGAGTGACTGATAGACCGGAATTTGCATGAGAACTCGCAACACTTCTCGAATGAAAACTGGCTCATGTGAATTTCATTCCATATAATCCAGGTGAATGAATCATGTGAACGGGATATAAGCCAACAGGAAAAATTATTATGAAAAAGTTTCAGGATGCACTTGATAAAGCCGGAGTTCCATCCACCATTCGTCACACGATGTGAGATGATATTGATGCTGCTTGTGGACAACTGGCACTCAAAGAGGAATGAAAATCACTCGCAGAAGAAGAATGAAAAAGCCTCAAAAAACTCGTAGAAGGGAATTGGAAGTAGCTTTTCCTTGCCTTTTATAAAAAAAAACTTATACTTTTTTTATGAACCCATCTATCCAGATCGAAACCATCATCGAAGCAATTGAAACCCTCAAACATGAGAATCGCTATGGCGAGGCTCGTTTGACAGCTCTTGAGGCCCTCACAAAACATACTGACGACTATAGACTCTACGAAGAACTGGCTGATATCTATCTTTTCGAAGAAAATATCGAAAAAGCAGAAGAGGTTATCGCGTATGCTCGTACCCTTCACCCAGAGTCTGCAACAGGTATATACCTTGAGGGATTTATCTCTACTCTCAAGGGGGATTTTGATCGCGCAATCGAAATATTAACAAAGGCGAATGTGCTTATCCCAAATAATGCGGAAATTATTCGAAATCTCGGATGGTCATATGTGATGAAAGGTCACGTAAGTAGAGGAATATGACTCCTTTCTCGCGCTCATATACTCGCACCAGAAGAAATGTCTATCGTCAATGATCTCGGTATTGCTCTTATGTCTATAGGACGAGAAGATGATGCTCATGAGCTTTTTAGAAAAACAGGAAATACTATCGCCCTTGAAGCCCTCAAAAAAATCTAAGCATGTTTAAAATCCCTATTGGAGATATCCTTGCAAGCTACAGTGGTGATTCTAAAGAATTCTCATTTTCATGAGAGATTTTTGATGGATATTTTGATGATATCTTGTTTAAAAAACCGCTTTCTTTTTCATTACAGATTATCGCTCTTGATGATGCGGTAGAAGTTCATTTTAAAAACCTTATATCACAAGTCGAATACGATAAGGTTCTCTATGATGTAAACATCTCCTCATTTGATAGGGAATGGAGGCTTCGTAAGTGAAAAGATGATCCTGACGATATCGGAGAAGTCGATAAGCATAGCATGACTATTGATTTGGCCCCAGTTCTCAGAGAAGAAATCATTATGTTTTGTCACTAGAAAACTCTTTTAGGAGTATTAACTACTTTTTCCCACTACAAACAAAATATTCTTCAAAACTCCGATCTCGACAGGCTTTTGGTTTGAATCTATTGAGCTTCTTGTACCGTGCTTTGACGGGTTCGATGAGGTCATTCACATCCTCTCAGATAAACACCTTGAGAAGGAGGGTTCATCATTTTTTTAAGAAGATATCTGCGACTTCGAGAATCGCAAGATTAAGTTCTATTGATCTATACTGGTCTACTCACGTCATCCCAGTGGTAAAAGGTGCGATATCTGAAGTGATGAGATCAAATTGTCCTATCCCGAGTCCATCTAAAAAGATGCGTATTTTTTCATACTCAAAAACACTCTCTTCGAGGAGATAAATATTTGAGTATCCAAAGTTCGGATCTATTTTTTGAATATCAATTCACACAGCTTTTCACTTTTGTCCAATGATTTTTGCAATAACTTGGAGGAAACTTCCGGGGGCTGCAGCGATGTCGAGAACGTTCATATGTGGACGGATGATATCGTACTTTTCCTGTATTTCAAGGAGTTTAAAGGCGCTTCGGGCCCTATAACCAAGTGCCTTTGCTTTCTGAAAATACGGGTCGTGTACATCAAATTGTTTCGTCATAAGTTTTGACAAGAAGATAAAAATAAATACTATGACTGGTCCACTTCTCGGACATACTATTTCTTTCAAGTGGAAAATCAACAAAAAAGTGGGACATACATGATTATAGATCTCGAAATGACGGGTCTCAATCCTTTTCAACACTGAGTTATAGAGGTATGAGCGATCGTTTTAGATGATCTTTTTGAGATCGTATGAGAGTTTTTTATGGATCTTTGTCCTCCAGACAATATTATTATCGATCCAAAAGCCTTGGAATACAACGGTTTTACCCTTGATCGTATTGCTGCAGGCAAAAGCTATGAAGAATTTTGTGATTATTTTGATGCTTTTTATGAAACCCATTTTGGAACTGACAAGAAACCGATATTTATCGGACAATTTATTGCCGCAGATCTGGCATTCCTCGCGAGTATCTTCTCGAATGCACGAAGACACAAGCTTTATGAGAAGCTCGGGAATGATATTATCGACACGAAATCTATAGCCAATCAGGCAAATGCTATAGCAAGATATAATAAGATTCCACTTCCATTTAAAAGTACTTCTCTTTCTAAACCGGGATGAATTTCGGAAATGCTTCATATTACCGATTATCAGGCGCATACAGCAAGGGGGGATATTATGGCAACACGCGAGGCACTTCTAAAATTCCTGAAGTTTAAGAGATAGAAATTTTCCCTTCCAAAAGAAAAGATTTTCCATATAATTGCTGTAATAACCAACTACGTATGTCCTATCCTACCACATGGAATCTTTCTCGCTATTTTTATAGCGGACTTGATGACCTCAAGCTTCTTGCAGATATCGCTTCTATTATACCAAAATCACAAGAGTTTTCGGAAAAATACTCTTTGAAATTTTCAAGCTTTACGACCTCAGATGAAATTCTCGAATTTTACGCTGACTATACAAAGCTTTCCTATGAACTCTCAACGCCGGGGTATTACCTTTTTTATAGGAGTTCTCTCGATACCCAAGATCTCGAGATCACTAAAAAAATGTGAGAAATGGAGTATGTTTCGACTGAAGCAGCAAATCTTCTTCTTTTTATTGCTCAATGATGGAAAGAAATAGGATATGATCGAATTATGGCATGGTCGAAAGATCCAAAAATGGCGAAATATAAAAATGATCTTGTTTCGACAGCCGATGGAATAAAATATGTTCTCTCCGAGAAAGAAGAAAAAGTGCTCAATATAAAGTCACGACCGCTTTGACTTTCAAGCGCTCTTCACGATGAACTCACAGGTTCATATGAATTTATGATGATGATCGATGGCATGGAAAAGATAATGACAGAAGAAGAGGTTCGCTCGTATCGTCAGCATACAGATAGGAGTATACGAAAAGAAGCATATACTTCACTGCGTAGAGTATATAATAACAAACAAAATCAGATAACTCTCGGCAATATATATACGAGTATCGTGAAAGACTGGACGAGTGAAATCAAGATGCGATGATACGAAGAAAATGTTATGGCACAGAGGAACCTTTCGGAAGAAATGGATGATGAAGTCGTAAACATGCTCCTTTCCGAAGTTAAAAAATCCTATCCACTTTTTCAAAGATTTTTGAAGGCTAAGGCGCAAAAACTATCACTTTCACTAGATTTTTCAGTATGGGACGTATGAGCACCACTTGGAAAATCAGATAAAGACTTTACCTTTGAAGAAGCTTATAATCTCCATCTTTCGGTTATGAAAGATTTTGATAATGATTTTTATGAATACTCAAAACGTATGATAGAAGAAGAGAGAATAGACGTGCTTCCAAAGGCAGGAAAACGATGATGAGCATTCGCAAGTTATCGTAAAAATGATGAGAGTTTTGTTCTTTTGAATTTTACTGGGAAACTCCGCGATGTATCAACCATTTCACATGAGCTTGGACATGCGACGCATGGATACTTATCACAAATCCAGGAAGCTCCTGTTTATGATTCAGCTCTTTCTATGGCTGAAACTGCCTCAATTTTTTCGGAAATGCTTCTTGGTGAAAAGGTAAAATCTCTCGTTTCAAGAGAGGAATATAAGGAGTATCTAAATGAACGACTCGGTGATATTTTTGCGACAATATTTCGACAAGTTCAGTATGTAGCATTTGAAAAACAAGTCCATGAACTCATTTACCAAGGACAAGAACTCACCTACAAAGAACTCAATCTTCTGTGGCGTACTGAACAAGATGCCCTTTATGGAGAGACCGTAACGCATGATATATCTTCGGAAGAAGAAAGTGGATGGTCGATGATCCCTCATATTTTTCATACGCCGTTTTATTGTTACGCGTATGCATTTGGAAATCTCCTGACATTTGCACTTTACAACAAAGTTCAATCAGGCGAACTCTCGAAAGAAGATTATAAAGATATCTTGCGCGCATGAGGAAGTGAGCGTCCACGAGATCTTCTGGGTCGATATGGTATCGATATTGCATCACCTGATTTTTATAAATCCTGACTCTCTGAGGTAGAAAAAATGGTAGAAGAGTTTGAACGTCTTATATAAAATATATGCCCATTATTCAATCACCAGATGCACATATTGAGCCATTCATGGATACAGGTATACCTAGAGGGTACTGGAAAGAATGAGTGGTTCCATGAGGGAAAATACTCATGACTAAGGACCAAAAAGAGCAATGAAAGACTATAGAAAATGATCACCTCTATATGATGATATATTCTCCAAATCAGTGATCCGTCAGGTATACTGGTGACAGTATATATCCACAATTTTCAGAATCATCATACATTTGACAATGTGTTGCCTTTGCAAAGGTAGTTTCAGATACGAGGAATACTCCATCGAGTGCATGGAAACCATGACAATCACTTCTTGAGTTTCTTTTATCGCCTCTTGGCCATCTTCCATCTGAATATCGTGGACTGATGATTGCATGTTTTGATAATAAGACAGATTATTCTCTTGCACTTGCCAATAGAAAACATGTGGCAATACTCCTTGGCGTTACGAGAAACTCACTTGGCAATCCTACTGGTATTATCGTGGTAGACCAAAATTATTATAATTTTCCCCCATATGATGCTTATAGGGGAAAAATCGCAAAACACACTATCCCACTCTGAACATCACTTTCAAAGGGAGTAGGATACGCGCGAAACTACCATATAGTGACTATTTAAAAAATGCACATACTTCATCGTTCGCTTATTCCAAAAGACTTTACTTATTATCGAACAGGATCAAAGGTTTTTTATGAGTATTATCGTGACTGTACAAATATCAAAACTCTTCTCACATGAGATAATTTTGAGTTTATAAAGGCCTGAAGAATGTTTGGGAATTTTTATAGCATTATCGCAGAAAAACTCGATAGAGAGCCAACACATGCATTTTTTAGAAAACAATGAATCGATCATGGAATTATTTTTTGGTCACCACGAAGACGCACCGAAAAGCCAAAATGATGGATTTCGCTCCCAAAATGGATATTAAAACCGCTTCTACATTCTTCCAGAAGTGCTTTTTCTGTTTTGGATCAGAGTGATTATTGGAACAAATGGTCACCAAATGCTCGCGCACATAGGAGAAAAGTTCATACACTCATAACGGCAGGAAAACTCGAAATAAAAAGTATCACGGATCCATACGAATACCTAGAAATCTATAAAAAAACAAAAATTAAAGATCCGTATAAAGAATATCTTATCTGATGGTGTGAGAGAAAGTTTATTCATGGTACTGAAAATATGAGAATATATATGGCCTATGTCGATAATATGGCACTTGCTGGAGCTATTTTTATCGATGAAGGAGTAACGAGTGAGTATTTTACTTCGTTCTACCATGAGGACTCCAAGCCATATCACCTCGGAATTGCCCTTATGGATAGGTGGTTTCTTGACTCATACCAAAAATGAGTAAAATACTGTGACCTGGATCACATGGTTGAATCGAAAAATCCCGGTGGGTATACAAAGTTTAAGGAATCTATTGCTGACTATGAGACCTACTTCCATGATATGTGGATCAAATTTTTTTAACTTTCTTTTATGCACACGCTTATTATATTTGATCTCGATGATACACTTGCAGAGAGTAAAGCCCCTATTTCACCACTTATGGCTGATTCTATAGCGAGACTCCTTATGCGAAGACAGGTGGCGATTATTACGGGTGGAAAATATGAACAAATTCTCAAACAGGTAGTAACTCATCTTCCAGTACATGCAGATTTTTCTCGTCTTCATCTCTTCCCGACATGTGGGGCTGCTTATTTTCGATTTTTGAGTGGAAAATGGGAAAATGTATATTTCGAAAGGCTAACAGAAGAAAATATAAAGAAAATATCGAAAGCACTTTTGACGGCTCAAGAACAAGCTTGAGTCATTACGGAGTGACCCATGTATGGCGAACAGATAGAAGACAGGGATGCCCAGGTTTCGTGGTCAGCTCTTGGTCAGCTCTGTCCAGGAGAGCTCAAGAAAAAATGGGATCCTGATCAAAAGAAAAGACTTTCTATGCTCCCATTTCTCGAAGTATCACTTCCAGACTTTGATGTGAAAATATGAGGTGCAACCACTATCGATGTGACAAAAAAATGAGTGAATAAAGCTTACGGTATCAAAAAAATGAATGAATACCTAAAGATTCCTCTTTCAGAAATGTTTTTTGTATGAGACGCCATTTTTCCAGGCTGAAATGATTATGCCGCAGTGGAGACAGGCATTGCCTACAAATCTACCAGATGACCAGAAACAACCAGAGAAATTATCGAGGGAATTATTCGTGAAGCGTAATTTTGACTTCACTTTCTCCCTTTATTGTGATATAATTTTCTTATGAAGACACAGAAAGAACTTCTCGCAGAAAATATAGAGCTTCGTTCGAAGCTAGCACTTGCAGAAAAATGGATGCGAAGGGAAGTGGCAAGTTCTATAAAAAAAGTGAGAGAAGATAAACTCAAAAAGGATCAGCGAAAATACTTTGAGAATGCTTTTGAAAGTGAAAGTCTTGATATTTTTACACGAGATATTATATCGCTTTTTGGTGAATCCCTTGACCGTGCTCCAAAATATACACTGGAACGACTCATAGATGCTGAGATTTATTGGTTTACACTCCAAAAATATCCACAAATGGACGCGCTTCCAGTCGTACTTGCCTACCAAAAAATACTCGATGCTTGGATTGAAGAGAGTCTCATTATGCCATGGAGAGAAAGTGAAAAGTGAAAAATGAAAAATGAAAAGTATGATGATTATTCTGATAATCTTCTCGAGAAGGATCTGGGTAATATTCTCTCAAAGAAATACACTCTTTCGATCGGGAGATTTTATCAGATCATCGAGATGGTGAGAGAAAAAAAAGTGTTTTTCTCATGAGTTTCCAGCCTCGTAAGTTTCTGGAAAAAAGAATATCCAGAGTTACTTGCTATGTTTATTTCAGATAGATTCTTTCTCCCATTTTCTGAACTGATGCAAAGAGAAATATTTTCAAAAAAACGTCATGAGAAGAAAGTGAGCTATACTGACGCGAAAAGAGTGAGGGAAATTCTGGTTCGAAAAGACGGACTTCTTTTGAGTATACTTCTTTAACTCACTATCCTTTAGTTTTCAGCTCATTTCTCTGAAAAAATTGATAGATGACATATTTTCTATATACTTTCCTCATGATCATCCTCTGAATAGATCCATGAACTGCTACGACGGGCTTTGCTTTTATCGAAAAAGAAGGAAAGGAAGTTCGTGTTATCGAATATGGCGTGATTACGACTTTTGCCTGACTCACGCTTTCAGAACGTCTTGTGGCCATAGGAAATGATCTCAAGGAGCTTATCGATACGTATCATCCAGGTATTGCAGGTATCGAGAGACTTTTTTTCCTGAGAAATGTCACTAATGGTATAGATGTCGCACATGCACGAGGGGTCATGCTTCATCTCTTGGCGACTGAGTGAATCAGGCTTATCGAATTTACACCACTTCAAGTAAAGAAGGGAATTGCCGGAAATGGATTTGCTAAAAAACCCCAAGTTCAAAAAGCACTTCAGATGGTTCTCTGACTTTCTGAAATACCAAAACCAGATGATGCGGCCGATGCTCTCTCTATCGCCTACCTTACATCACTCTCCTGCAAAGGATAAAAAATAAAATTTCCTTGCCTTTGAGAGACTCTTGGCTACAATAAGAGCATTATTCTCCCTTTATGGAATTTATACAGTCACTTGCTCAGACATTTTCAGTTACAAACTTTGATGTCATGCTCGGACTTCTTATAGTCTTAGTCACGATCATTTTTTATTATTCGATGACGCTTCATAGTATTTTTGAAGCGGCATTCTGAGCGATTGTAGGGCTTTGAATTTACATCCTCCTCTCAGTACTTCTTCTTGGAAATCAAACGCTCGGAAGTGAGGGGTGACTCTTTCCATTTGAATTTTCAGTTATTATTATTAGCATTGCCGTATATCTCGTTTTTATTTTGGCTATTTTATTTCCTCTTCACGGCGGACTCGTTATATCTGAGCCAACACATCCCACACTTTACTCGCTTATATATTTTGCGACTTCATTTTTTCTGTTATTTTCTCTTTGAACGGTTATTATTTATATGGTCGAGCAGGCATACGTATTTCGAGTAGGGACTATTTTTGTCTTGGTCAAAGATATGCCTTTTTACACAGAAATGGTGAGGCCATCATATTTCTATGGTTTTGTCATGGGCGCGCAATATCTTATCATTCCTCTTGGAGTTATGCTCATGCTCTACAAGCTCCTCCTTTCTAATCTGGTGAATGCAGCACTTCTTTCTGTATGGTATAATCTTTCAAATGTCGGATTTTATAGAAAAAAAGATGATTCTCATTATCGTGTCGAGTTTCATGAGGTTGGATGACATTCGTCTCCTGATTCGCACGATGCAGATAATGCACATGATCTTCATGCTGGAGGTTCACATGATTCCCACGGTAAATCAAATCATCACTAACTCTTTTCTTTTCTATGTCTGATATTCGTTTTGAAGAAAAGATTCTCTACAAAACTCGACAACATTGGATTATTCCTCTTTCAAAAATTTTGGGATTTTCTTTGGTGGCGGCATTCCCTCTTGGATTTATTACCTACTTTACCTCTTCATATTCCTGGTTTCTAACATTTCTTATGTTTATAGTATCTCTTGGTTCTTTTGCCACCTATGTCTTCTATCTTTGGAGGCATTCATGGCTGATGGTTGGAAACCAAAAAATTACAATGACAGTAAGAAATGGTCTTTTTTCTCAGTACGCAAGAAATATTCGATACAGAAATATCAGAGATTGTGCCGTAAGTAAAAGTAATATTTGGAGTTTTTTTCTCAAATACGGGACACTCTTTGTTCGATCCTCTGGTGCTGAGTGAGACTTTGAAGTAAAGTTTGTTCCGAAAGTAGGGAAAGTCTATGCATTGATAAATGCACTTTCTCGCTACAATGATGATGAGAGATCAGAAATTTCAAGTATCGAGAAACTTCATAATTATCATCAGAAATCAGAATTTACCAATATTGATCATAGATTTGAGAAGCACGGGTAATAAATATGAAATGTATGAAAAGTAAGTTACTCATCTGTATTGCTTTTTTAAGTCTCTTTTTTCTGAGCTCTTGTCTTGATAGGTATTGGGAGCATTTTCAGAGTGAACATGGAAAGATAAAGACATCCTCTATATATACAGGAGTTATTTCTCACCCAGAAGATACGGATACTGAACTCTTTATATTACCAGATATATGAGTGAAAAAGAGCATTATAGATTCAATACGATCAGCTCGGAAAAGAATTTGGCTTGAGATATATACGCTCACAGATAAGGATATTACGAACGCCCTCATTGATGCCTATGCAGATTGAAAAGATGTAAAAGTTATACTCGAGCCAAATGTTTTTTCCATGCCTTTTATTAATAAAAATGTTTATGAAATGCTTAAAAATGCTGGAGTTCCTGTTGTTTATGCTGACGGGTATAGGTATACATTTACCCATGCCAAATTTTTTCTTATCGATGAAACTTACTATATCAGCACCGGAAATTTTACTCATTCGTTTTTTACGAAAAATAGAGATTTCATAGTTTCAGGAAAAAATAAAGAGTATATCGCGTTTTTATGAGCACTTTTTCTCAAAGACTTTAAGCATCTTGGAATTGAAGATATGCTTCCACTCCCTGAAAATCTCATCCTTTCTCCCACTAACAGTCGAGAAAAAATCAAAGAATTTCTTGAAAGTGCAAAAGAATCGATCATTATCTACACACAAACACTCGAAGATAGTGAAATTCTTGGAATTCTTAGGGGAAAACAAGAACAGTGACTCGATATTCGCGTATGTACCGCTTCAAATGAATCAAATATGAAAAAATATGAAAAGAGTTCATTGCCATGGAAGTTCACGAATAAGTTTTATCTCCACGGGAAGGTAATTATGATAGATGGGAAGAGTATTTTTATAGGAAGCCAGAATCTTACGGCAAATTCCCTCGACAATAATAGAGAATTGGGTATAGTTTTTGATAAAAATTCTCATATTTTCAGCACTGTGAAGCTACTCTATAGGTATGACTGTGAGTAATGGCCTTTTTTGCTTTTTTTCATGAATTCAGGTAATATACACCTATGTTTCAGATATTTATCAGAATTTTCGCCGTCATCTCTATAGTTACTGCTGTCGTATTTATGACCCTTTTTTCGTTCGTATTCGGACAACAGGACGTAAAAACATGAGATATTATAAAGGTCGAAAGGAAAATTGAACTTTTTCGTAGTAGAATTTCTCAGGCTGAAGACCATAGCGAGATGCTTGAGAAAGAAAAAGTAACTGCCGGAAGTCTCCCACTTGCGTCGAATGATACTCTGTATGTAGAGTTTGGTCGTCTTGCCTCAGCGATGTTTATTTCGGAGTCTAAAACCATTGAACCAAATATCCTCTATCTTTCAGGAAATACACTCATACCAAAGAAAGATTATCCATCTATCATTTCTCTCTATGATCCATTTACTCTCTATAATCTGCGGTCTGCAGCGGGAGATTATGTCATCCGGGAAGTTACGAATGGAAGTTTTTACCTCGGAAGAGAAGCCGATGGTACCGTTTCAGTGTATTCTATCGATGCAGTTGTCAGACTAGAATTTCTTCATGAAGGGAATTTTATGACCGATATGGTCCTATTTCCTGGAATGTATATTCGTTTTGATCCAAAACTCAATCGTACTCTTGCTGGAGCTGATCTTTTTAGGATTATTCTTTCTATGGTTTCCACGGGTGATGAACAGGCTATTGATCGGACGTGAGTAGAATTTGTAAATCCTCGTATCTCCAGTTCCAGTGAGTCTGATACCTTTTTTATGTACCGACTTCCAACCTATACCCGTGTTCTTTTTCGTTCTCTCCATGCCGAGTTTTCATCACGTGTAAAAAAAATCGAGGATCTCAAGAAGTATTCATCTGATTTTCTCTATGATCTCGAGGAAAGCCAATCATCAAAAGTTTCAAATCCAGCAAAAATTAACCATTTTCTTTTAAAAAATCTCGAATGACTCTTATCACAAATAGTCTCTAATTCAAAAACGCTTGAAGAATTTCGAACGGCACTGGAAAAAATAAATAATGCATCGAAACAGCTGGCAAAATGAAATGACGTTGAAAAAACGCTTGAAGAATTTCTTACCGATGCGCGATTTGCGAGTTTCTGAAAATCAAACAATGCTCATTTTCAAGAAATTTATAATGAAATTGCTAGTATTTTAGGTATTGCTCCAGCGAGTGGAAAATGAGAACTTCTCCAGCAGCTCTCAAATATTTATTCACTCAACTTAAGTGCACAAATTAAAGATAAAGAATTCTCTCGAATTGATACTTATTCACCCACGGCTCGAGAAATACTGAGTACTTTGAGTTCAAAAGATATCGAATCAAAAGATTATTTTGATGTCGCACTGTACGCATTTCATGTTCTCAAAAAAGCTGAAGATGGCGGGAAATTCTTTGATGAAGCAACAGTTGCCAACGCCACATATGATCTTCTATCAACGATATTTCTTTCTACTGATAAGTATGTTAAATCTCAAGGCGATCCTACGGCCTATAAGAGCCTCTCCATACAATTCTATGATCATCTCTTAATTACCCTCGTAAACTCACTTTATTCACTCTATACTGAGAATGAAAATGATAGAATTTACTTTAAGAAAAAATATGTTGATGATGGGGTTATCAAAATCAATGAAAAACAACTTATCGAAAAACTAAGAAATCTTGACTGAGTTATTGAGCTTCTCTTTTCTTCACTCCAAAAAGTTTATGCCAATGAGACAGATCTTCGGACATTCCTCTCTATCAAAAAATCAAAACTCAGATTCCATGCCTTTGTCAAACTCTTTGATAAATGAAAATATGCCGAATACCTTCTTTCTCCTTATGTCAGCATAAAAACAGATGATCAGAGTCTTCCAAAAATATCAGATGATGGAGAATCACTTTTACAAGCAAAAATAAATGAAAAAATAACCACTGAAACAGGACTCCCTGAAGATGTATGAATGACGGGAATACGGAATCTTCTCGGAAATATACCGGCGGGGAATCTCATCAAAGAAGGAGAGTACTACCAAGTTATCAATGCTGAAATAGAAGCACTGAATCCGACAGATAATTCAAATATTCGCTATGCCCTTTCCCTTACATTTTCAAATGATCTCAAGACGATTGGAAATGTCAGTGTACTTTATAATGAAAGACGAATTAACGTTGTCACGGATACCAAAGATCAAGAGCTTATAGCGATACTTTCGAAAGTTCTCCCATGATATCTTGCTTCTATTGATTCGATATTTGCAGCGAATGCAAATCAGTTACTCAGCGGGGAAATCAGATTGTTTATAGATAAAAGCCGTATTGCTATCGGAAATAATATATTTACTCTCTAGAGCTTTCTAATCTCTGATGTTCATATTTTTCCATGCCCTAACTTTTTTCTGATCACCAGAGAGAAGTTCTTTCGGTACTGAAATTCCTTCAAATATTTCTGGTCGTGAATACTGCGGATATTCCTTTTTTCTCTCGAGTGAAGCACTAAAAGAATCTTCCTCTCGCGACTCATCACTGATGACACCCGGCAGAAGACGAACCATGGCATCGATAAATACCATGCCTGCGAGTTCTCCAGACGAGAGGACGTATTCTCAGATGGAAATGGGAGTAATAGGAAAAAAATCAAATATGCGCTCATCTATTCACTCATAGTGTCCACAGATAATGATACAACCACCAATCTTTCATGAGTTCTCTGAATAGGTTTCTACGAGTTCTTGTGAAAGTATTTTTCCAGTTGGGGTCATGAGGTATATAGGAAGACTTCCTTGGTGCTCCTGAATATCTCGTAATGCTCTCACGAGTGGCTCGATAGTGATGATGGTTCCAGCTCACCCACCATACGGTCTATCATCGACTCTACGAGTATTTCGCACGGTCCAATCAGTGAGATTATGGAGCGTATACTCAAAGAGCCCCTTTTCTTGGGCTCTTTTCATGATCGACGTTTCCATGTAGGATGTTATACTCTCTGGGAAGAGAGTGATAATATGTGCGTGCACAAATTAGGTATTATTGGACATCGACAATATCTACTTCGAATTCGAGAGATTTCCCCATCATAGGATGTTCCTCTGCGATAGTAACCATCTCATCAGTAATAGCGACTATAGTAATTTTTCCAGCACCTTCAGGGAGTGAGAGTAGTTCTCCGACAGCAAATTTCTTGTTGTAAAATGGACTGTTTTTATTCGTAACTTCGAGTGTAACTTCTTTGTCGTCGATACTCTGGATCTTGAAAGTTGCTCAGCCATTAGCATCTTCTGAGGTAGCACCAACTTTTATCGGTTTTTTATAAAATGGGTTGTCGACATTATCGATTTCAAAGGTGATAGACGTTTCATCGAGGGCTTTTACTTTTGCTGTTGAACCGTTAGCTCCGGTGAGAGTTTGACCAAGAGTAACATTCTTCATTTCAGGAGTGAGTTTTTCACGAGGAACTGTCTGAGTAATAGTATCATTGAAGAGTTCTTTCGGTTGTTTCATAGTAAATACTGGAGCAATTTGGTATTTTGCTACTTCTCTCATTCGTGCTCCTGTTCCGTATCCTTCTTCAGGACTGACAGAAATAGTTTTCTTATCACCTTTTTTGAGCCCTATAAGTCCCTTTTCAAATCCGGGAATGACATCTCATTGACCGATCATTACCTGAAATGGTTGATAATTAGCACCAGGTTTTCCTATGTTATTTGCTTCTGATACTGCCTGAAGAGTAGACTCGAGAACTTTTTTATCAGTGGCATCACGGAGGGTATAGTTGAGAGTCACGAGATTCCCTGATGCTGCTATTTTTTCGACAACGGCAGTGGTATTTGAATTTACTTTTGTTTCTTCTCCTGAAACAGCAGGATCCTTCGTAGTATTGAACGGAAGAGAACAGCTCGAAAGAGATAAAAGAATGACTGATACGATAAAGAGACGCATATTTTATAATAAATAAATAAATAACTCATCTATTATAGGGAAAAAATTATTTTTTCAATCCGAATATTATTTTTTCTAAACCGAGTTTCTTACCTTGTTCCGCATTTTTCATTCATTTTCCGCTTTTATACGCTCTGTCGAGAGAAATAAGAGAGAATAGTAGGTGAGAAATCTTTTCATAGGAAATAGGAGCAGCAAGAGACTTTTTTTGTACGAATGGATGTATTTTGAGACTCAGCTCTATCTCAGAATTCCTCATTCCAGTATGTACCAAATACTTGAGATAGAGAGTATTTCGCAGTTGTCAGATGAGGTTTGGTAAGATTTTCGATATGTCTGTAGAGCTCGACATTTTTTCAAAGATTGATAGAGCGTTTTCATATTTTTCATGTATGAGGGCATCCGAAAGATCAAAATCTCCGCTCATAGACTCCCCAGTTGAAATATAGTTTTTCCAATTTGACTCATGTTCACTTTTTGGAAGCATTTCGAGCATTTCAAAAGTACGTCCGATAAAATGAGCGGTATTTTCTGTACCTTCTTCATCCCTTGATCATAGCTCGTAAGAACGAAGAACTTTTTTAGTAATGCTCTCATCGATCTCTTCGAATACACTTTTCCAATACATAAAATCCCAAAGAGTATTGTGTATTTTTACGTCTGCATTTTTTTTGAGCCAAAATATGAGTTCTTCTTCTTTTGGATGAAGGGCATAAAAGAGAAGAAAATGATCATTTGGTATTTCACTCGCGATACGCTCGATTATTTCTGAGAATCATGCTCATTCGGTTTTTCCTCTTTTTATACGCCCCCCTGAGAATATGAAAAGTCGTTTGAGAGAAAAGAGACCCGTAGTGGTAAGATTGTCCCGTATTTCAAAATAGCGATTTTTTTCATCGAGTCCGATGGTATCTATGTTTTCGTTTCCATATTTCTCTCTAAAAACTCACTTCCAACGCGCAACTTCTTTTTTTATGGCGTATGCATTATTTCCGGTAATGTAGATAATATTTTTATACACTCTTTTTCTTTAAAAGGTCACGAATTTCAGAGAGAAGTTCGACATCAGTTGGACCAGCTACTACTTTTGGTTCTGGTTTTTTTCGAGAAGCTTTGTTGAGAATTTTGATAAACATAAAAATCGTAAAAGCAATAATAATAAAATCAATCATCGTTTGGAGAAACATTCCCCATTTGAGATCGACCATTTTTACCGTTCCATCGAGTGCTGTTGCCTGGAATTTATACGCGAGATCTTTTACATCGACTCCGGCGGTGAGAAAGCCAATAATTGGCATGATGACGTCAGATACTAGAGAAGATACGATCTTTCAAAAAGCAGCACCAATAACCACTCATACCGCGAGATCGACAACATTACCTTTCATAGCAAAGTCTCGGAATTCCTTGAGAACACTCATAGAGAAAAATTAAAAATAAAGCAAAATGATTATATACATATTTTCTATTTTTCCACTTTACTTTTTTCAAAAAGTTCTACTATCAATGATATGAAGTTCTTTTCTCTCATACTCTCCCTCTTTTTCCTCTCATTTTCCTTGGTGTGATGTCGGGAAATATGAGGGAGAAATCTCGTCAGCATATGAGTTTTTGTAGATGGGAGTTGGGAAAGGGTATGAGCATGAATTATTATCGAGCATGATATGATCATCACGAGTGCTCATGTGATCAGTGATGAGAGAAAAGCATATACTCTTGAGAATCAGAAAAGCCCATTGTCTATCATCCTTCGTGATGATGCGAGCGATAGGGTAGTTCTTTCCACGTGAAAATATTTCCGTATGACGAATGCCCAAACAATACTCCAAGATATGAATGAAAAAAGGATGAATCTACTACCATGAGAAGAAGTCTCTGTAAATCTCTTCCGCTCTCAAAATCCCCTCATACTGACAGGAAAGATCCTATCAAATGGAAGGGAAGTACTCGGGTATAGTAATGTGTGAAAAACACTTACGCTCTCTGGCATTATCGTCACAGATATCTCATTTTTACCAGGGGAAAGTGGATCTCCTGTCTTTGACTCTCGAGGAAATCTCGTAGATGTGGTGCATGTGACGAGATAGCCTATTTGTCATTCCGTGTACCTGTCATTTCGAACGAAGTGAGAAATCTTGCTCTGGCTTACTGAGTTTATTTCATTTTCCTTCTGTACTTTTCATGACTGAAAAGTACCAAAAGGTCCTTCTTTTCATTGGTTCACTTTGTATTCTGTATCCCGATTCATTTTCTAAAATTGCAAGACTACGGAACTTTGCAATTTTCACGAAAATTTCATCGGACAGAATCTCAAAGTTCACCAGAGAAAGAAGCAAACAAGGCGAACCTCCATTTGCTAATTTTCATCATTTTTCCAGAATCGAAAATTTCACTCATCCTTTCTTTTATCATCCCGTAGGGATCCCTTTTAAAGTCATCCTATGGCCCTATATGTTAGCACTTTCTCAAAATGCTGATAAAGACTAGTTTTCACAATGTACGATAATCAGATTTAGTAGATATTATTTAAAGAAATCAGGGGCCTTTGCCTCAATTTCTGTTACAATTCTATCTGCATATTCTTTACTCATTTTTCATGAATTTTTAAGAGATTCAGTAAAGTCTACCTTCGTCATTCACGCTTTCAAATTTTTCAAAGCATCTACTCATACTACAGATTTTATCTTCCCATCAGTATCTTTTGTAATTTCTATTGTTTTATTTTGTATGGAGATTCCCATTAGATCTTTATTTGATCATGCAATAGGTTCTAGTTTTGTAATATTCGTAGCATTATTTGTCGTATTGTTATTCACAGTACTGGCTGTATGAGGCTTATAATATTGGTCACTTATTTTTGTATCTGCTATTCCATCCATTATTGTGACACTGCTATTGAGGTCTCATTCGAGCGAACGAATTCAAGCATTCGTAATTTTTCATGAATTATTTAAAAAGTCTTTTCATTTAAATGGATCCTTTCCACTTTTCTCGAGAATTTCTTTCCACATGCGTAGCGCCTCTTTTCATTCTTTTGATTCTGTTCCATGAACACTGACCATATTTTTTACATCTGATTGGAGACTTTTGAGTTGAGTGTCTTCCACTTTCTGACCAGTTCCATGGGCCTGCTGAAGCCGCACTCTATTATCGACAGTTGTCTTTCATTTTGTATCTACCCCAAGCGCTTTTGCAAAGCCAGACTCGTATGCTTTCTTTTCTCCTGCTCATTGGATGCTATTCGCATAGTCTTGTGTGAGTTTACTCATCCCCTTCGCACTCACCCCAAGTCCAGGAATAGGAGTATATTTCGGAAGGTCTGCACCGAGTTTTCCGATACTTTTCCCCATATCTTCGAACGGTTGAGCTGCCGCTGCGACGACTTTGTTTACTCACTTCGCTGCCATAAATGCCATCCATATAAAGAGGAGTGCGATGATATCCACGATGATAGTACCAAATATTCCTCCCGTTGAGCTAATGATGCTCGTAGTATTGTTTACACTTTCGGCAGCCCCTATATCAGTGGATCATCCTATCTTTCATTTAAATACAAAAGTAATTCATCCTATCAAAACTTCGTTTACGGTCGTATATTTTCCATCAACAGGACCTACCAGTTTTCTTCTGATTTTATTTTCATCATTTCCCATCAGACTCGCGATAGTACATCAGGCTCATTTAAGGAGGGGATCTGTACACTCTGTTTTTCATTGGGCTGATATAGGGCTCTGTACCGCTGCTACCACGATAAGTCCAAATGAAAGAGCGAGTCAGACAATCGCTGGAACGAATGCGAGTCAGATAAATTCTTTTATCGAGAAGTTTTCACTCATTTTTTTGATAATTCATCCCATGACAAGTTCGAGAGTCAGAAATGGCGAGAATATCGTATATATCCAGAGCATCACCGCACGAGCGAGGAGCATAAAGATGAGTGCAAGCGTCAAAAGTCCAAAGATGATGAGCATGATGACCGCAATAAATCCATCATGGACGAGCTTTATAACAGATTTTAATCCATCCGTAACATTATCTATCTTCTTTACTTCACTGAGCTTAAATACTCAGTAAGCGTAGATGAGCATATGACCATACATTCAAGAGGCTTTACTCAGCATATCTTGTGGAGAGAGACATGTTGCTTTTGTACAGCTTTTGGCATCTTCTGAGAGTGATGTTGATTTGATGGCTGAATTTTCATCGATAGTAACGGTCGTTGGTATAGAAGGATTGTTCCACCAAGTATTTCCTTGAGTGACTGCTGAAAGAGCTTCATTTGGTATCGTGATGACAGAGGCAGTGACGATACT
>JANOWM010000038.1:0-7289 GCA_031417875.1 Candidatus Altimarinota bacterium | reverse complement strand
AAGTCCTGCTCCTTCATATCCATCCGTAGTCACAGAATTGATAGCACCACCTCAAGAAAAAGCAGGAATCATCTCTCGGAGGAGATCTTTTCGTGCATAGAAAAACCCAATTCCCGTATCTGACATGACTTTATGTCCTGTTGCTACAAATATATCGATACCGTGTTTTTTTACATCTGTTTCCATATGAGGGAACCTCTGTGAACCATCGATAATAAAAAGAGGCCTGGTATCACATGTTTCAAGAATCTTATTTACCCTCTCAAGATCAAGTATCTCTCCCGTCACATTTGAGGCTCAGGTAAGGGAAAGTACGGTAACCCCTGGAAGTTTTTTTTCGAGGGAATCATAGTCGAGCGTTCCATCCATACCAATATCCACCCAATCAATGATGATTCCATATTCTTCAGAGAGTATTTGCCATGGAACAATGTTGGCATGATGTTCGATTTTTGAGAGAAGTACTTTTTCTCCTTTTTTAAGGATTTCTGTTTTTATAAGTGAACGGGCAATAAGATTAAACGCGTAGGTCGCATTATGCGTAAATGTAATCTCATGAGCTGATACTCTGAGTTTTTGTGCGATCGCTTCCTTTGCCTCGTCATAGAGAGTAGAACTTTTCAAAGAAAGATCATAGGCTCACCTGTGAATATTGGCGTAGTCATTTGAAAAAAATCATGAAAGCGCATCGATCACCATGTGAGGTTTTTGTGCGCTCGATGCAGAATCCAGATAGACAAGATCCGGATGGGAGGTAAAGATGGGAAAATATGAACGAAACATAGAAATAAGTATACGTATAATTTTAAAACCACCATCATTTCTTTTCTTCGGTCTGATCTGGCATGGGAGGTTCATCTGATTTTGGCGAGAGTTTTTCTTCGATTTGTACGAGGTAGTTCTCAGCTTCTCTTCAAAAGTCTGCATCACTGGAAAGTGCATACACTTTTTCAAAGTACGGCTTTGCATCCATATATGCTCCATCATCAAAACGATGTATTCCTAGTTCAAGGGAAACAATCGGTGATTCGAGAATAGCTCATGAAAGCGTCGAGGCAAATTTTTTCGCATCAGCTGTGCGTCAGATGATACGAAGTGCACTCATATAGAGTGGGGCAATGATCTCAGACTGTGGGAATTTTTTGAGTCATTCGATAGACCACACATAGGCTCTTGCATTCTCTCCACGAGAAAATGCCAGAGAAATCCCAACAGCAAAATCTTTTTCGAGAGCACCTGTTTCAGAAAGGAGGTAAGAAAGCACTTTGACCATAGCGCTGGTATCTCAGAGAGCAAAGTAATTATAGGCGAGCTGTCTTTCGACAACTGATTTGTCTTTATACCCAGAATTCACCGCATTATTGAGATAAAGGTTTGCCTGTATATAATCTTTTTCTTTTCCGGCTATTTCGCCAAGTTTTATAAGCACATCGAGATCATTTGGTTTTTGTTCGATATACGATGCGAGTATTTTTCGTGATTCCGGATACTTTCCGAGTGCAGAAAGTGAAAAACCCGAAAGTTTTTTTACTTCAAAATAGTCACTTCGCTTTTCGAGAATGTATCTCGTCATATCAGATGCTACGAGATATTCTCATGCGAGATACCAGGCAGTCGCAAGTGCAAAATCACTATAAAGAGGGTCCGGAGATATTTTTTTCGCATTCAAAATAGTATCTTGCAAAGAATGTACACTTATAGATGACCCTGTATATGCTCCTATGGAAACTGTACAATCACTTGGTTTCTCATGACAGTTAAATACCTGTGTAAAGTACTCTTTTTCTCACTCATCTGGACTCAGTGCGAGAAATTCTGCCATTTTATCTGATGCTTCCTCTCTAAAAAAAAGTGAATGAAAAAATATTTTTCGCGTATCATCTTTTATTTCCGAGAATGGAATTCTTGAGAAATGGAGATAAGCATTTGAAAAATCTTTCATTCGAAAATAGGTAAGTCCTATTTTTTTCTCGAGAACGATATCACCTGGAAGTTTTTCCAGTGCTTCGAGATACTGAACTAAGGCATCATCTAAATTATTATTTGAAAGGTAATAATCTCCTCGTCTAATGAGACGAATTTCCTTTCTGCGATTTTTTGCAAGAAGAGCTTTTTTTTCTGGACTCAGACTCAATAGGTTCTTTGTCTCAGAAGAAATAATTACGCTCTGTGGATTTTCTCCTGGTCATGAAGAAGTACATGAATTCAAAAGAAACATGCTCGCAAGCAAAAAAAGAATGCCTATGGAGATTCGAAAATAGTGAAAAATGGAAGAAATATTCATCATATTCCTCACTATACAAAAAAGTAAGAGAGAGGCAAAGAAAAATAAAATTTCCAATTTTCATTTTTTTTCTATAATCAGCACTATGACTTTTTCTCTTGCACATTATCAGTTCGAGATTCCACCTCACCTTATTGCCCAAGAAGCGGTACGTCCTCATCATAAAGCCCGGATGATGGTGATAAATCGTGAAACCGGCGAATTAGAAGCAGAGTCAGTTTTTGAAAACCTTCCGGGTTTTATCTGAGATTCTCACGTGCTTTTTTTCAATAATTCCAAAGTTCTCCCTTCCCGCCTCACACTGAGAGATTTTGCCACCGAAAAAGATGGAAAAAAAGTGCCAAGAAATAAATGAGAAATCTTTTTTCTTTCTAAAAAAGATGAAAATACGTTTGAAGCACTGGTACAGCCTGGAAATATTTTCAAGATTTGAACAAAAGTTTTGGCTTTTTGACAAACTTTTTTCGTGCGGGAAATCACAGATTCCTGACGAATTCTCGAGCTTTTGGATGGAGATATCTTTGATGTTCTCAAAAGGTTTTGATCTCTCCCGCTTCCTCCATATATCACCTATGAGAAAGAAAAGGAATCAGATTACCAAAGTGTTTTTGCCGAGAAAGAAGGATCTGTCGCAGCCCCTACGGCCTCTCTTCACTTTAGTAAAGAACTCCTCGAATCTCTCACATGTAAAAAAGAGTATATCACCCTCCATGTATGACTCTGAACATTTTCATGAATAAAAACAGAGGATATCAGGGAGTTTCAAATCCACGAAGAGTACGTGGAAATCGAACATTCCGTATTTGAAAAAATCACAGATATGAAAATGTCCTGAAAAAAAATTATTGCCGTTGGAACGACTGTCTGTCGAACCCTCGAATCTCTTCCATCAGTATGGAAAGGACTTTCAATCGTTCAAAAAAAATCATTTTCACTCGAGACACAACAGTATTGGAATGAATGTGCAAAAGAGCGCGAAGAGACTCATTGGATTGGATCTTTGGAAATTCAAGGTTCGACCATTCGCTTTGGAACTTCGATATACATCACACCAGGATTTGACTTTCTCATCATCGATGAGCTCATCACGAATTTTCACCTCGGAGGATCATCACTCCTCGTTCTCGTAAGTGCCTTTCTCTGATATACAGCTACTATGGATATATATAAAAAAGCAGTAGCCTGATTGTATCGATTTTATAGTTTTGGAGATGGAATGTATATACGCATAAAAAAATAGATAAGGCAAGTAACTTTTCTTGCTCGCCAGCACCCCTTCTGTATACTCTATACACTCACTATTTTTCTCTATGAAATATCTACTCGTGTTTTTTTCTCTCATTTTTCTTTCAGGCTGTGGAACATCATGAACACTTACAGGTACTACAGATTCGTTGTCTGATTCCTCAAAAAATGAGATCGCTACAGAACTCGATACAGCCGAAGAAATGCTTGGGAATATACCATCGAATGTATGAGATACCTCTGAATTTCGATCATGCATAAAAAAGAATATCGTTATGTGCGAAAAAACAGCGATTATGGAAGTAAGCAAAAGAACAAAAAATACTGACTTCTGTAACGAACTCAAAGAGGAAAGCCAAAAAGAAAGCTGCAAATATGCACTCATCGTTACAGAAAGTATAGAAAAATGAGATGTTCTCGTCTGCGAAAGTCTCTCATCACCATTTAGAGAAAGTTGTGAAAAAGAGACTTACAAACATATCGCCCTCTCAACTCATAATATAAAACTCTGCGAAAAAATAGCTGGAAACGCACAGGAAGAATGTATGATGAGTGTGATTATCTGAACTCCAGGATCCATGAGAAAAGACTGCGAGAAAATCACTGACTCCCGACTTAAAAATATGTGTCTCTCAACATTTTCTCAATCATCTAAAAAATAAAGTCATGACTATTCGTAAATGTATCATTCCAGCAGCTGGATTTGGGACGAGGTTTCTCCCTGCGACCAAAGCACAACCAAAAGAAATGCTTCCGATTGTCGATAAACCAGTGATTCAATATCTCGTCGAAGAGGCCGTTTCAGCGGGAATTACTGATATCATCATCGTTACTGGGCGAGGAAAAAGATCGATAGAAGATCACTTCGATATGTCATTCGAGCTCGAAAAAACCCTCGTGGAGAAGTGAAAAATAAAAGAACTGGCTGAAGTAGAAAAGATATCAAGCCTGGCACATATCGCTTATGTGAGACAGCCTATCCCTCGTGGTGATGGGGATGCAATTCTCCGTGCAAAGAATCTCATCGGTGATGAGCCATGTCTCGTCCTTTTTGGTGATGATCTCATCATGTGAGAGGTTTCATGAGCCAAGCAACTCATAGACGCCTTTGAAAAAAAACATACTCCCATCATTGCCCTCGAAAAAGTAAGTGATAAACGTGTTCGTTCCTACGGAATCATCGAATCCTCAGAGAGCGACTGAAATCTCCATAAAGTCTCTCGTTTTCTCGAAAAACCAGATCCGACAGAAACATCATCTCGACTCTGAGTTATCGGAAAATATATTATCACGCCAGAGGTGTTTAACTACCTCGAAAAGGATAGCGCCTGAGCCAGTAAAGATGGCGAAATACGCCTCGCCGATGCTTTTGCTCGTATGGTCAATGATGGGCAATGAGTCTACGGACTCGAAATGCAAGGTGAACGCTATGATACGGGTGATAAATTTGGGTTTCTGAAAGCAACGATTGACTACGCCCTCGCCCGAGAAGACCTCTGAGAAGAACTGATGAAGTTTTTGAAAAAAAGGATTCAATCTTAAAAACTCACTTCATCTTTCTGTGTTCCGTCATTGCGACAAAGGAAGCAATCCAGGATAGAAAAATGAAAACTCACATATGAATCCTTCTAGAATAAGTACAAAAAATCCTGGATCCTTCGTGCCTCAGGATGACGGGAATTACCCTCTTTCTATGCCTCATTGAAATCCATCTCATCGTAGCATCTGAGACGCATGAGAGGATATTGCCATAAAATATCTCGAAGAAAAGTGATATATCATTCTCGATCGCAATTATCAGATCAAAGGATGAGAGCTCGATATCATCGCGAGAAAAGGAGAAATAACCGTATTCGTGGAAGTAAAATACCGAAAAGATGAGTCCCATGGACACCCTCTCGATACCTTCACTCTCGCGAAAAAACGCGCTATGAAACGAGCAGTGTTTCTCTATGCACACAAACACCACGTAGATATAGATATGGTACGAATCGACTTTATCGCCATTATGCCAGACATAACGTGAAAAGATCAAATCTGGCACATGGAAGGAGTGGAAATCTAGGCACCATAGTCGTCATAAAATGTATCATCGGATACTTTATTAGTTGCTTGTTTTGTGCGTCGCATGACTGTCGATGATCCAAAAAGACTCGGACGCGCATTCATAAATGATTCAAATATCGTATCAATTCTTCCTTGATCAAAATAAGAAATAACTCTATCATTCATCTCACTTTTCTCGTCCGTTCATATGTGAATATGTGCTGGTTTTGTATCCGATGGTCCAAAATCTGCTTGTTCCAAAATGATGCCTTGTTTTCTGAGATCTTGCATATACGTTTGATCCATAATCGAACTTCGGCTATCTTCACGAAAATCGGTTCGTTTGATTTTATTACGAAGATAATACATGATCGTGATATAATATTCAGAAAAGATCTTTTTTTGAAATGCTCGTTTTTCACTCGGAGTTCCAGGGAATTGACTGTCAGGCATGGTACGTAGAGCATTCAGTGCTCCGAGAACAGCCGGAGCAAATGACTGATCGTACACAGCTTGTTTCATTGATTTATCTGTTGGATTGATCGAATTCGCTGCAAAATGCATAAAGTTCTTAAAATCCATTGGAGGAGTATGATTCCATTTCCAGTTTCCTTCTCCGAAGGTATCTGTACTTTCGATATTATCTCGTCTACGCTGCATCCCTGCGATCGCTCACACTCGATTCGCGTATGTACTCGCTAGCGCATCTCATTTTTCCTTTTGGATCTCGATAAAAGGGTCGGTCATTTGGAGAATCGGATGTATATCTTCCCCATACTTCATCCAAAAAGAAAATATCGAATCCGTCCACTTTGCCTGAGTATCCTCTGGATTCCCGCCATGTGATTCATGTCATATATGCTGTCTTTCTTTTTCTATCTTTCGTAAATCCTCGACGATATTACTCCCAGGTTTTCGACGCTGTATCTCATGTGCAGCCTTCCATACCATACTTTGATATGTTTTCGCAAGATTTTTATCATTCCCAAACGTGAGTGCATGGGTTGATCGGATATTTTCTCCGACTGCTTGAGAGTGAAGTCGCTTCGCAAAGTCTGTACCAAGATAGTCATGCATGTTGCTCATCACGAGAGTAAATGGAATAGCATTGAGCTTCACGGGTCAGCTATTTTTTCAGTAGATACGATTAAGACATCCGAGTGCCTTATATCATTCTCACACTCGAAGCTTACTCATCGCGTATCGGTTCATCTGATCGATATTGGCGCGCATCTCAACTTCCTTGGCTCACTTTTCTTCTTGATCCTTGATTCCTTCTGAGATGCTTCCGGCAAATCGTGGAGCGATATTTGGAGGGATAGAATATCCTTCTCACTCATATCATTTGAGGAGTCGTTCGATGATGTCAGATTCGACAGCAAAATCTCACTTATCAGATTTTCTCGCCATTTTTTCATAGAGCTCTTTTCGTTTTGCTGGGCTCGCACCAAATGTTCGAGTCAGCTGATGAAACCATATCTTTGATTCTTTGAGATCTGAGAGCTCTTCTGGATAGAGCTGTCATGTCTTTTTCGCGAGATAGAGAACTCATGCGAGTACTTCTTCAAAACGTGCATCTTTATTGAGTGCGATTTTTTTTCGGATATAGAGTCGCGCCTATTTTCAAAAAATCGTCTAATCAAAAAACTTGAACATGCCGACCAAAGCTTCATTTTGAGTGTGGTAGAGTTCGCATTTTAGTTTTCATTTGAAT
>JANOWM010000037.1:0-16628 GCA_031417875.1 Candidatus Altimarinota bacterium | reverse complement strand
AATAGTATCGGTGAAATACTCGAAAAATATCCTTCGAATATCGATGTCGAATCTGGAGCGAAGAGCGAATTGCGTACAATCGAAGAGATTATCCCAGCACCAACGAGTGAAGTCGCACTTGCAGGACGTGTGATGCTTCATCGAAGCTTTGGAAAAATACTCTTTGCCACTATTTCAGATGGAACTGGGAGGATGCAGGTACTTTTCTCGAGAGAGAACTGTAGTATAAATGTGGATGGAGAGTCAAAAAATGAACTCACTCTCCGTCATTGCGAAGAATGAAGCAATCCAGGTACCTGAGACTCTGGATCGCCACACTCCGCTCGCGATGACGGAAATTCAGAGCCTTTATCCGCCTACAAATTTGCCGAGAAACTCATCGACCTTTGAGATTTTATCGGTGTAAAATGAGAACTTTTCTATACTCACAAATGAGAACTCACCCTCTTCGTGAAAGAATTTAGTTTCCTCACTAAGGCTATCCGTCCATTACCAGAAAAATGGCATGGCATAGAAAATGATGATGAACGTTATCGCAAACGTTATCTCGATATGACGATGAATGATGATCTTCGTGCACTCCTGCGAAGAAAGTCCAAATTTCTCGAAGTGACACGAAACTTTATGAAGTCAGCCTGATTTCTCGAAGTCGAGACTCCGACAATCGAACACACAACCGGCTGAGCGGAAGCGAGACCCTTTAAAACCCATCACAACGACTATGATGTGGATGTTTTTATGCGTATATGTGTGGGAGAACTCTGGCAAAAGAGGCTCATGGCAGGATGATTTCCGAAGACATTCGAGATGGGACGAGCCTATCGTAATGAAGGATCCAGTCCTGAGCATCTCCAGGAATTCACCAATATGGAATTTTACTGGGCGTATGCTGACTACCAAGATGGCATGAAGCTCGTGCAAAATCTCTACCAGACAATAGCTCGAGAAGTTTATGGAACAACAAAATTCAAGGCTCGTGGTCATGAATTTGACCTCGCATGAGACTGGCCAACACTCGACTACGTCGATGCTGTACGAGAGTATACCGGCATAGATCTCACCTCGGCAAGTGATGAAGACATGAAGACAAAGCTTCGTGAACTCTGAGTAAAATACGAATGAGATAACCGTGAACGGCTGACAGACACTCTCTGGAAATATGTCCGCAAGCAACTCGCTGGACCAGTATTTCTCGTCCATCACCCGAAACTCGTCTCCCCACTCGCAAAAGAATCAAGTAAATTTCTCTGAAAAGTCGAGAGATTTTCCCCAGTTATCGCAGGAAGCGAAGTCGGAAACGGATTTTCAGAACTCAATGATCCCCTCGAACAACGTGCCAGATTTGAACTCCAACAAGCTCTCCTCGAGTCTGGTGATGATGAAGCGATGATGCCTGAGTGGGACTTCGTCGAAATGCTCGAACATGGCATGCCTCCGACCTGTGGATTTGGATTTGGTGAGAGGTTTTTCTCTTTTCTCGAAGATAAGCCACTTCGCGAATGTCAGTTCTTCCCTTTTATGAAACCGATAAAAGAAGAAACAAAATAAAATCCTGGAGAAAGAGTGAGTTTTCCTTGTAAATTCATAAATTTCAATATAATTTTTAAAAAGGTGCATACAATCCTCAAAATGTCACGACCATAAGACTTACCATACCAATACGTTATGTTAAAAATCTCATAAAATAATAAGTCCCTTATGAAGATCGCTATGAGGTATCTCTCAGATACCATGTACATATTCACGCAGATACTCAGCATCCCTTATGAGTTTTTTATTATCTCCTATTTTTTTATCAAAATAAATAGACCAAAAAACTTTGTGCTCCCCTCTGGTGTTCTTCTTATATCAAATCACCAAAGTCGGCTTGACCCTTTTATCATTACTTATTGTACCGGATTTAAAAATCTCAGGAAAATACTTCCAATGCGCTTTCCGGTAACTCCAGAATATATGAAAAGACCGATACTCGGAAAACTGATAAAGCTTATTGGTGGGTACAATATAGGAGATACTCCTTTAGAAAGAATGAGAAAGCTTTTGTACACCAGAGATATCTTGAATCGAAAGAGTAACGTACTTATTTTTCCTGAGGGAAAGATCTCAAAAACATCTCACATCGACTGTTCTGAGTTTAAAGACGGAATAAGTGTTCTCTTCGAGACGAAGGCTCCTATCGTATTTGTCAGAATAGAAAATTTCCATTCCTTTTCATTTCGCAGAAATCACTCACTCCATAAAAAGTCCATTACCTATAGCGAAATCATAGAAAGTGGAACCGTCGAGGAAAAGATCAATCTCATGAAAAAATTTTACTCATAAGCTATGTATTTTTCTTCTGCTTTAGACTTTAGCGACATCAGTAAAGAATCTTTTCATGAAAACAGAAAAAAGATCAGTAGTTGATTTATAAAAGATCTTGCTACTACTTTCTCATGAAAAGAGTGAGACTGTCAAAAAAATATTGCCATATCTTATGGCCTCTATGGAAAACCTCACGGAAGTTACCAGGGTGAAAACAGTGAAAATGTAGGATTTTCTCTGACGATATCACACTCATACCCGTATATGTACGGCATGGTAGCATCACCCCTCTTTTCTCTCGGGTGTGATGTCGAACGTATTACCCGAAGAGATGACAGCTTACTTTCTGCGTTTTTACATGAAAATGAGTACCGATTTTTCGACCAAATTTCTACAGAAGAGAAAAATATCCTCGCGACAAAAATCTGGGCATTAAAAGAGTCTATATTGAAAGCGATAGGATGCTGACTATGCATCAGACCGAGCCATGTGGATGTAAGCTCGATTTTACGAGCGTGAACTCTCGGTGATTTTACGATTACCATCTACGAAAAAAAACTCCCTTGCACTCTTTTGTGACTCGAAAATCAAAACGGATTTGTATTTTGCTCTGTCAGTATGGACAAAGAAATTGCTAGTAATTTCTTATCTCATCTTTCTTTTTAATCATGAATACTCAAGAGAAAGTTATTTCCGTTATTGCGGAAGTTATCAAGATACATCCTGATACCATCTCACTCGACTCAAAGCTCGAGGACATTACTGAGGATTCTATCAAGCTTTTTGAGCTCTTTATTCGACTCGAAAAGGAAATGAACGGACATATTTCTTATGAAGAAGTTCTAAAGATTGAAACTATTCGAGATGTTATCGAGTTTATTGATCATAAATAATACTTCATCCAAATAATATTATGTTTTCTTCTATTGTTTGTCGGCCACTTCTCATAGAGAAAGAAAAAAATGATGCTAAAAAAATAGTAGAAAAAAAGTATATTCAAAAGGGCTTTATAGATCCAGGCGATGCCTCTAATAATACTATTGCTACGTACTTACGAGCAGGTTCATCTGAGGTTTTTTGAGCGTTCATAGATGATCATCTCTACGGTACCCTTGGTTTTGTATTTGATTCACCCTATGGAATACCTCTCGATATAACCTTTAAAGAGCATATTGATATTATTCGCAAGGAAAATCTTTCATTCGGCGAAGTTGTCCAATTTGCGGTCGATAGCGATGTTTCTGATATGTATCTATCATCTCTGGAGAGCAAAATGTCTGCTGTACCTCTTTTTGGGACACTTCTTGCCTACGCAAAAAAGAAAGAGATACAATGTCTCTGTATATCTGTCAATCCAAAACATGTTTCATTTTATGAAAGTATGGGGTTTGCTCAAATGGGGAAAGCTGAGCACTACGAAGCAGTAAATGCCCCTGCTGTTGCTATGTGGCTAAAGATAGATGCCCTACTTCTCTCGGAATGATGGAAGAATGGAATTGCCGAGATGATTTGAAAATATGCTCACTCCTCTGTAGATACTTAGATTTTCACACTCGCTCTATTTTCGTCCGATGTCTATCTTTCTTTTTATCTCTATAATCCCACCATATAAAGTATGACTCTCTTTCTTTTTATATCTCTGTTTCTCGTTTGTTATTTACTGGGGATTACTTCATGGATTATTTATCACGGAATGGTAAGCAAACAGCAAAGTAAAGAAACTCTGACGATATCACGCATACTTACGGGCCTTCTCGATGAATCAAAGAAACATACACTTCTCCTCTGAGATAGTGTTATGCGAGGTGTTGGTGCCTCATCCGAGGATAAAACCCTTTATGCCCAAACTCTTTCCCATCTTCCTCATCACTATGTCAGCCTGATAGCAAAAGATGGCCAATGATGCCATGAAATACTCGAACTCCTAAAAAAAGACCACCATACGAAATACGAACAAATTATTATTTTTTGTGGAGGGATGGACATAGTGTGTCTTTTAAGTAGAGAAAAAATCAGGAAAAATTTGGAACAATTATTTCTCTATACAAAAAAACTTTCTCCTCATGTCATATATATATCCCCTCCCGATGTAGGAAAATCTCCTATTTTCCCCTTTCCTTTATCCCTTCTTTATTCTTATCGATCAAAAGTATTTTTTGAAACTGCCAAAGAATGTGCATGAAAACATAATGCCATATTCATAGACTACTACAACGCACTAATACCTGATTATTCCAGAGATAAAAGTCATCCTCATGACAAAGGACATAAAGAGCTCTTTAATCTCCTAAAAAATGCTCTTCTTGCATAATTATCTTTTTTGTATATCATACACACTATCTCTAATCTTTTACTTCCATATCTATGCCAGATCTCAAAAAAACCGCTGAAAATCTCAAAGCCTGAGCCGAAAAAGCTCGCAATACGAAGTCAACTCGACTCTGGTTTATGGTAGCACTCGCCGTGATCCTTTTCGCTCTTTGGTGGATAGGAAAGATCAAAACAGGATTCGCGATCGGTCTTGGTATCGTCATCCTTGCAGCTATCGGAATCGAAACATTTAATTATGATCTCGATCTCGGGTCTCTCTGGGCAGGAAAGAGTATAGCAGAGTCTCGTGTGACGCATACAAAAGATGGACTCAAGCTCATGGGATCATGTATCATCCCTATAAAGTGAGATAAAAATGATCTTAATTGTGCGAATTTCCAGACTCAGCCAGAAGCACAAGCAAAATATAATCAGTGTGCTGATGACATCGCATCATACAATGAAGGTGTGGACACAGCAAAAGTCAAATCTCTCGATATCTACGGTCTCGATGGTGACAAGGATGGCGTCGTCTGTGAGGCACTTCCTGGTGCACAAAAAATTCTAGAATCAGAAGAAGATGTCACGAAACCAACTACGAAAAAACCAGCAGGAACGACGACAAGTACGACTAAAACTACAGAAACCTCTGGAAACTTCCAGACTACTCCCCTTCTTCGAACAGGAGAACCATATCCTGTCACAGAAGCAAGTGACCGAAGTACTCCAAAGGCGCTTCCTGCGAAATAAACACTAAAAAATCCTCTCGAAATGAGAGGATTTTTTAAAAACATATGGAGCGAGTAATGGGACTCGAACCCACAACGGCCGCCATGGCAAGGCGGTACTCTAGCCAATTGAGCTATACTCGCGTGAGGGTATTTTATATATTTTTTTGGAAAAGCAAGTCATTCGATTTTTTTGCTATTTTTCGCATTTTCCCTATAATCACCTTGCAATTTATTCCTCTCGCCACTTCCGAACGAGTTCCGCATATGCGTGATTGGTTTGGAATTCCGAGATGTTATATTTGGCACTTTACTGCCCCTAACCTTTTTTACTATGATTGTCTGACTTAAAGATAAATCCGCACTTGATCGAGTCGTTGTGCAAAAAACCTATAAAATAGGCAATAAAAATATTAGTTTCGAGTCTGGTCGACTTGCACTTTTTGCTACCGGTTCAGTCGTCATCTCTGATGAGGCGGGGAATTTTCTCCTCACCACTACTGGAATCGGGAATCCAAAAGATGGAGACTTCTTCCCACTTACTGTGGAGTTTCAGGAAAAATACTATGCTGCAGGAAAGATAGGTGGAAATAGATTCATGAAACGTGAAGGTCGTCCAAGTGAAGCGTCTATCCTCAATAGTCGCATGATCGATCGTCCGATTCGTCCTATGTTCCCAAAAAATACTCGTACGGATACACAGATTATCTCGACGATTATGTCATCTTCTGGAACCTCTGATTTTGGTTGGTATGGTGTTACTGGAGCGAGTCTCTCAGTGATGCTTGCTGGGGTCAAGGAATTTGAATGACCAGTCGGGGCGGTACGAATTGCCTCTGATGAAGCGGGAAATTTTATATTTGATCCGAGTTTCGATGAGATCGCGAGTGCTCATCTCGATCTCACCGTCGCAGGAACACTTGACGCTATCACGATGGTAGAATCTCAGTGAAATGAAGTATCAAATGACCTTATGGTGAAGGCTTTTGAATATGCTCATAACATCATCAAAGATCTCTGTCATGCGCAGACAGATTTTCTCGCAGAATATACAAAAGTTCATGTCCTTCCTGAAACAAACATCACCATCGTAGATACAGATCCTCTCGTGATAGAAAAAGTAAAGGCCCTCGTCACTGAAGATGAAATCAAAGCACTCTATAACCTCGGAAAACTCGAGTTTCATGATGCGATGCATGATCTCGTGGAGAGTGTAGCAGCAAGACTCGAGGAAGAGTGGGTGGTTTCGTCATCCTGAGGAACGAAGGATCCAGGTCTCGGAAACATGGATTCTTCGCAAAGCTCAGAATGACGGAAACCTGAAACATCGAGCTTTCCATATAAAATGTCAGACATTGCTGACAGCGTAAAAAAGGTGATATCTGAACATATGAGAAAAACCGTGATCGAAACACACACTCGTCTCGATGGACGAAAATGTGACGAAGTTCGTCCCGTTCGTGCGAGCGCACCTATTCTCTCTCGTACACATGGATCTGCTCTTTTTGAAAGATGAGTGACACAAGTTCTCTCGATCACCACACTCGGTGGACCATCAGACATCCAGCTCATCGATGATATGTTTGAGGAAGATACCAAGAGATATATTCATCACTATAACTTTCCTCCATTTTCTGTCGGTGAAGTGAAGCCACTTCGTGGAGTGGGACGACGTGAGGTCGGACATGGACGACTCGCAGAAAAGGCGCTCGAACCCGTACTCCCAAATGAGACAGATTTTCCATATATGATCCGTGTCGTTTCTGAAACCACGACGTGTAATGGCTCAAGTTCTATGGCCTCTGTATGTGGATCGACGATGTCACTCATGGATGCAGGTGTCCCGATAAAGGCGATGGTAGCATGAGTCGCGATGGGAATGATCTATGACGATGAGACTGGAAAATATGAGATACTCGCAGATATCCAGGCTCAGGAGGACTTCCTCGGAGATATGGACTTCAAAGTGGCACGCACAGACAAGTGAATCACCGCCCTCCAAATGGATTGTAAAATCGCTGGACTCTCGATGGACGTGATAAAAAATGTATTTGATAAATCTGTCGATGCGACCGCATATATCATGGACGAGATGAAAAAATGTCTCGCAACCCCTCGTGCGAACCTCTCTCCATACGCACCGTTTCTCCTCGCGGTATTTGTCCCCGAAGACAAGATGCGTGAAGTGATCGGAAAGGGTGGTGAAACCATCCAATGAATCGAAAAAGAATACGGTGTCGAAGTCAATCTCGATGACAACGGTCAGTGTACCGTGACTGCAAAAACTCAGGAAGCAGGCCAGGCTGCACTCGCATTTATCAAAAATATTCTCAAAGATATCGAAGTCGGAGATGAATACGAAGGAAAGATCGTGAAGATCCTCGATACTGTGGGGGCTATCGTCGAAATCGCTCGTGGAAAAGAAGGAATGATCCATATATCAAAATTCGGCGTGAAAGAAAGAATTGACAATGTAAATAATGTCGCTAAAATGGGCGAAATCGTAAAAGTCCGCGTCTACTCGGTCGATAAAGAAAAGGGGCGAATCGGACTGGAAAAGATCGTATAATCTACACTGAAAATATCGATAATCATGAATATTTCTTTTGAATCAATTAAAAAAGAAATCAGTGCAATAAAAACTGATAATTGTCTTTATTTTGAACGTTTACATTTTGAATCAAAAGTTTGGGTAAAATTATCGCCACAGGCTTATGTTCGGATAAATACTTTTGATAACAGCACTGCCCAACTTGGTTGGATTGAATGAAAATGATATGGTAATATTTTACTCATATGAGTACTACAAGAAATGATTCGTTTAAATTGTAATCGAATTGTGGCATTGGCCCTTCCAAGAGATGGAACTACTCTGGAAGACTTACTGAGATTCTATGAACAAATATGAATGTCTCCAGTATCACGGAAATCTTCTATTCTCTCGGGAGAACCTTTTACATATACGCTTATTTGAAACTTTTTAAGTAGGACTAAGAGTAGGCTCGGTAGCTAAAATTTCTTTTGCCCTTTCGGGCATTTTTCCTATACTCTTTCCATGAAAAACACTCTCTATGCTTTCACTCTCGGTCGCGAATACAGGCTCTCACTCGCAGAGCTTTTTTCAGTATTTTGAGAAGGTACTTATATCGAGCACACCGAAGAAATCGCTATTTTCTCGATCTCCTGGGAAGAATCTGATATTATCGCAAAATTTCGTAATATAGGTGGATCTATCCGTGTCATGCGGATAGTGGATGAGACTGATGAAAAAAAATTCCCAACGGATGTTATCAGAGAGTTAGAAAGTTTTCATTCCCGTCATTCTGACGAAGGAAGAATCCATTCCTGAAAAATCCTGGATCCTTCGCAAGCTCAGGATGACGGAACAATGAAAAAGTCAAAAGTCACTTTTGCCCTCGGCGCGTACGGTCTGGAATACCGAACTTCTGATATCTGACTGCGAATCAAAAAAACACTCGGAGAGTCTGATATATCCTCACGCCTCGTAAATACAGAAAATAAAAATATCGTGAGTGCTTTTTTTAAGAGAGAACGACTCTGAAAATCACAGACAGAATATAATCTGATTCGTGTTCCCGTCATTGCGAGCGAAGCAAAGCAATCCAGTTTTCCAAAAACCGCTGGATCGCCACGTTCCACTATCGCTTCACTCGCGATGACAGAAACGTATTATCTCGCCGTCACTCTCGCCTGCCAAGATATCGATGCCTACACCCGTCGAGATACCGGGAAAACTCGCGATATGATCGTCGGCATGATGCCCCCAAAGCTTTGCCAGATGATGATCAATCTTGCTAGGAGCCATCTGACCATCTGACCATCTGACCATCTGACCATTTACGACCCATTTTGTGGACTCGGAACGATCCTGATCGAATGAGTCAATATGGGAATTACCACTATCTATGGAAGTGATATTTCTCCTCGTATGGTGGAAACAACAGACAAGAGCCTCGATACCTTCGTCGCGGAAGAAAAAGTCTGGCATGATCGAATCAAAGCGGTCTGAGGAACTCCAACGAAGGACTTTACACACTTTCAAAAAACTATATTCGTACTCGATGCGAGCACCATATGACGACGTGTTGTAGAACTCAAAAGCCTCGGAGAAAATACGGTAATCGTGAGCGAATGATACCTCTGAGAGATTATGGGAAAGGAGTCGATAAGCCCCGATCGAATACAGCAGGAACGTGCAAAACTTCGCAATATGTATGATGGATACTTTGGTGGGCTTTGCGCGATGGATTTTCCTGGTCATATCGTCATGAGCTTCCCTTTTTGGACACTCTCTGAAACCACTATATTTTTTAGTGAAATCTATGATGTCATCGGTCGACATGGTTTTGATATTGTCCCGCTTCTTCCCGTCGAGACGATGCGCATGCTCATGACTCCGAAGTGAAGCCTCCTCTACCGACGCCCAAATCAAAATGTCTGACGAGAAATCGTGAAAATAATCAAAAAATAACTCATGAAACCCACTCTGATCGATATCGCATCTATAAAACCAAATGGGGAATACTATGATCGAACTCGAGATATGGAGGTCGCACTTGCCTGGAATGCTATCAAAAAAACTCTTGAGGAAAATCATGGCGAACACCTCTTTCCTTATATAAAAAGTGTCCGTCTCACAGACAGAAGTATCGTCATCACGACAGGAAAACCGGCGGTAAATAAGGAACTCATGAATTATCGAGAAGAGATTCTTAGGAGATTGGACACTACATCAAAAACTCAGTGAAAGACATTACGGATATTATAATGCATTTGTTATCTTCTTTGCCACATCTGTCATTTCTCTCATTCCCTGTCATGACTCTTCTAAGATAATATTTGCCAGTCAATCATATCAGCTCTTTACTAGCCTAGGAAGATATGATTGACTCGTGGTTGCTAGTGTGCGATTATACGATGAAATTCATTCGATATTTTTGAGTCATTCTCGAGATGAGAGATTATCATAACGCTCAGCTGATTTTGCAAGAAAGCAGTCCTCTGGCATACAGGTAACCATTCACTGAAAGACGTAGTCAGCAATAATATCTTTTTGTTTTTCAATATCAGGCTCATTTTCATAACGAGAAGCATACATTTTTTTCCATATACCATCTTTATCCCAATTCGGAAATAATGTACCCAGATTGTCTTGGTTATCTCTTTCATCAGGGTAATTTTCCTCAATGATTCGTATCAGCTCTATAAAAAGAGCATAATTCTTTTGTCTATTCTCGGGTAAGTTCGCTACAAATGCCGGAAGTACTCTGCGTATATTGGCATTCATCTCAGACATCCAGAGTGTTTTTTTGAGTACTTTATCTCAAAAAGTTCGCTCTATTTCACTAATACCATCTTCATGATCTTCAGCACAGTCATGGAGGATAATATCCCTCTCTAGTCCGTGCCTATCAAACTTATTACCAAAAGTTCACAGTCAGAATTGGGACTGAAAGAAATGAAGAGATCGATTAATATGATCAAGATACCAACTACCATCTTTTCTTTTTACATTATCATGAAGCTTCGCAGCTATGATATATGCTTTCTTCCCTCAATCAGAGAGAGTTCGATAAAGAAGTACGTCTACCCCAGTATAGCCTAGAAGCTTTGATTCTTGAGCACTTCACTCATGATGTGTAGACGTTTGTATATTTTGCAAATATGCAAATTTAATAATTTGATGATGATTATAATTTTATAAAAACTATTGTCAACTAAAAATTTGACTTTTTGTATTTTTATTTTTATTTTTCCTTTTGCCACTCGGGATTTTTTCTATATAATTTGCGTATGACTATCGCTTCCTCCAAACCTGACATCATACGTACCGTCACTCCAAAGATCCAAGATGACGAGATTGTCTCAGAGATCTCTCTGCGTCCTCGTTCACTCAAAGAATACGTGGGCCAAGAAACCATGAAATCGCATCTCAAAGTCGCGATAGAGTCAGCTAAAATCCGGAAAACTCCGCTCGAACATATCCTTTTTTATGGACCACCAGGACTCGGGAAGACGACGATATCGACGATCATTGCTCATGAAATGTGAGCATCTATCAAACACACGAGTGGACCCGCTATCGAAAAACAGGCTGATATTATCTCCCTTCTCACGAGTCTCACTGAATGAGAGATTCTTTTTATCGATGAGATTCACCGTCTGCGTCCTCCGATCGAAGAGATACTCTACTCGGCTATGGAGGATTATCGCGTCGACATCATGATCGGTTCTGGAACTGGGGCCACCAGTGTTCGTATGGATATTCCCCATTTTACTCTTATTGGTGCCACGACGAAGCTCTCTTCCCTTTCGAGTCCACTGCGAGATCGGTTTGGAAATGTGATGAAACTCGATCTCTACGAAAAGTGAGAAATCGCAGCGATTGTGGGTCGATCTTTTGAGATTCTCGGATTTAAAACGCTCTCTCATGAGGCACTCTATACCATCGCGAAGAGGTCTCGTGGAACGCCCCGTATTGCCAATAGATACGTCAAAATCCTTCGTGACTACGCAACTATCGGAAAAAATATTGCGAGTGAAACTGAGTGTGAAGCAATATTTACGAGTTTTTGAGTGGATGAATACGGGCTCGATACGCTGGATCGGACTCTTCTCGTCCACCTTCGTGATACTTTTGTTGGTCGCCCTGTCTGACTTTCGACACTCGCACAAGTGATCGGAGAAGAAACCCCTACCATCGAAGATGTGGTTGAACCATATCTCCTCCAAATCGGCTTTATCGAACGCACTCCTCGTGGACGACAGATTACAAAAAAAGGGGAGGATTATTTATCTCAAACAATCTAACTCATGCGAAAACCTCTCTTTTACGGTGCTGTTTTTGGTATTATTCGTGATGAAACATGAAAAATTCTCATGATAAAGAGAAAAAATACCGGATTTAAGGATGGATATTATGGACTCCCTTCCGGACACATAGAACTCCTAGAATCCCCTACCGATGCAGTGAAGCGTGAGCTCAAAGAAGAAGTAGGAATCGATGTCACGAAGGAAAACCTACGAATTATCCATACGAGTTATTCCATCTCAGAAAATGAATTTGATGAAGAAATACGTCCTTATTTTCACTTTTATTTTGAAGTTATTGCCTATACATGAACTCTTGCCAATATGGAAGAAGATAAGTCCGAAGGTATTTACTGGATTGACCCGAAAACTGAGTCAAAAATACAATTTCACGAAATTTTCGAATATATAGAAAATGGAGCCTCATACTCCGAGATAGACTATCGTGGAGAGTAGTTTTCAAAGCTTTCACCATTTCTTCACAGAGAAAAATTTGCTTTTATATTCTTTATGATTATAAGACTGTTTTATTAATTTTCACTTATGCCGGAAGGATATACTAAGTACTGACAAGCACACCAGCCAAGTATGCTTCGAAATGATAGAGGTCGCGTAGAATGAAGAGATTTTATCGTTGAAGGATGATCTGCTTGGCTTATTACACGAGCAGTATCCAAAAATGTTGCTAATTGAATGGATCAGAATAATCCAGTTGAAAAATAAAAAATTTTCTCTATACTGAGAATAATTCACCAACCGATTCTATGGTCACATGACTTGGTACGAGCATATCAAAATCCTTCCCGACGATATCGTAGGTTTTTTGTTATTCTCTCGAATCCAAAACTCCTCGCGATATGCGGGGAGTTTTAAAAACAAAAACCCCGCTGTATGTGCTTCTCAGAATGAGTCCAAGACTTCTCTCCACACCACATTTCGAGGATTTGTATGAGACGCGTATATCACTTTCTCCCCTCCAGTCAAATAATTCTTAATCTCACCATCATGAAATCCCTCACTCTCCTCCTCATCCCACTACTACTTCTCTCATCGTGCACGATCGACTGGCATGGCGAAAAAGAACTAGAGATGGCAATGCAAACTGACAAAATATATGACTTACAAAGTGCAAATACAGCTCTGCTAATACAAATCAATTCTTTAAAGGAGAAAAATATATGATTATTAAACTATGCTAATAAACTAAAAATTATTAATCTTTCACATGAAATAGAAAATATGAAAGCTATGCTAAAAGAAGATAAAGACCTTGGCAATGGATTCATACTTTCCAAAACAGCTGATGAAACAATATTAAACTATAAATGAAATCTTATTAAAAGATGGTCATATACTATGCCTGAAGGACAGCCTATTTGAATATTGGAAGATTGTAGTATCTTAAGCAAAGCTGAGTTAGAAAATGAGTCCCCAATAGGTAATGCATGGACAAGACTTACAAATACGGAACAGAAGGAATGTATAAAATATTACTATCATAAGGCTATTCAGATAGAACTGATAGATAATGAAAAGACATCTCCTAAACGATTTTTTAAAGTCATCCAAAGCTATTATGAGTCTTACTCTATCTGAATATATGATACAAAAACAGGGAATTTCCAAGAAATGCCAGCAACGTGAGATCTTAAATTCGCCGAATCGGAATCTTGAATTACTATCACTATTGATACGAAGTCTTCAGAGCAAATAAAGCTCGTATACAGTAAAGATTTTTCAAAACTCCTATCAACAGAAATGACCCCAGAACAATAAACGTAACTTATAATTTTCATTATTTTATGCACTCTCCACTCTCTACTCGCCGTCACTCCCTCTCCCACATCATGGCTCAGGCCACTCGCATGGTCATGTGAGCAAACGTGAAACTCGCCATCTGACCCGATATCGATACTGGTTGGTACTACGATATCGACTTCGGGGATGCGACGCTCGAAGAAGCAAAACTCAAAGACATCGAAAAGAAGATGAAGGCAATCGTCCGCGAAGGACAAGAATTCAAACAATTCTCTCTCTCGGTCGCAGATGCGAAGGCTTTTACCAAAGCGCTCGGTGAAACATACAAGCTCGAGATGATCGAGGATCTCGAGCGTGCGTGAGAAACAGTGATAGGATTTTACGCCAATATCGGAAAATTTCAGAATCCGGTGTATGCGAATTTTTCCTATCTCGGTGCGAACTCGACTGCGACCTTTATCGACATGTGTCAGTGACCTCATATGACGAATACCAATGAAATTCCAGAAGATAGCTTCAAGCTCGATAAACTCGCCGGTGCATACTGGAGGGGGGATGCCAAGAATAGGCAACTCACTCGTATTTATGGACTCGCATTTGAAAATAAAGAAGAGCTTGATGCTTATCAGAAAATGATGGAAGAGGCGAAAAAACGCGATCATCGAATCCTCGGAAAAAAGCTCAAACTCTTCACCGTATCAGAAATGGTCGGATCAGGACTCCCACTTATCCAGCCTCGTGGGATGATCATCCGTGAAGCGATCAAAGACTACCTATGGGAGCTTCATTCTGATAAGTGATATGATCGAGTATGCACGCCTCACCTCGCCAAGGAGGAACTCTATCAAACCAGTGGTCATGCCGGAAAGTACCTCGAAGATATGTTCTCTGTCTATGGCGGAACTTCGAAGGAAAATTTCTTTTTAAAACCGATGAATTGTCCTCATCATATGCAGATATTTGCGGACAATCAGTTTTCCTATCGAGATATGCCAGTGAGGTATTTTGAACCTGCGACTGTCTACCGTGATGAAAAAACTGGACAGCTCTCAGGACTCACTCGGGTACGTGCGATCACACAGGACGATGGACACCTCTTTTGTCGCGCGAGTCAAATAAAAGAAGAAGTCTCGACGATCGTAGACATCGTAAAAGAATTTTATACCACCTTTGGACTGATGGATGGATACTGGGTATCACTTTCTATTCGCGATCCACTCACTCCTGAGAAATATCTCGGTGGCGATGATGTATGGGAAATCGCTGAAAAAGCCCTCGAAGAAGCAGCCATTGCAAATAATCTCAATTATCGAAGAATGCCCGGAGAAGCGGCATTTTACGGACCGAAACTCGACTTCATGTTCAAAGATGCGATCGGACGAGAGTGGCAACTCGCAACCATCCAGTGTGATTTTAATCAGCCAAATAGATTCAAACTTTCATTTAAAAATGAGAAATGAGAGGAGGAACAACCAGTCGTCATCCACCGGGCAATATCTGGATCGCTCGAAAGGTTTATGGGAATTATGATCGAGCATTTTGCAGGAACTTTTCCACTTTGGCTCGCACCGGAACAAGTCCGCATCATTCCTGTCGGTGAAGCATTTAATATTTATGGTGAAGATGTTTACCAGATTCTCAAATCCGCATGAATACGGGTACATCTCGATGACTCATCAGACTCTCTTGGGAAAAAAATTCGCAATGCAGAAACCGAACATGCGAACTACATCCTCGTCGTGGGTGAAGCTGAGATGATAGCTCGTACTCTCGCGGTAAGAAACTTTAAAACCAAAGCACAAACAACAGAGAAAGTAGAGGAGTTTGTGGAGAGAATAAAAATAGAAGTGACCACTAAAAGCTTATAATTCCCTCATCACCACCAAACTTTCACACACTTGCACGAGCTTCGCGGGACATTCGTCAAAAGAAATATTCTCATCACAAAAATTTGCATACGCTTCTTCTTTTCACTTCATAAAAGCGATGAAAATGAAAGACATAGCGCGGATCATCTCTGGTGATACGGTCACGCGATGAGATGGTGGTTTTGGTGAATCAGTGATCTCGAGATATCACACCTCGGTCGAATATAGGAACGGATGATGAGGAAAAAGCGAGGCGATGTGTCCATCTCCACCCACGCCAAAGAGGGAAATATCGATACGTTCCTGTCATTTCGACCGGAGCGATAGCGAAGCGGAGAAATCTTGCTCAGTATCTCCAGGGGCACTGGATCGCGTCGTTCCTCGCGATGACGGACAGAGAGGAATTCCTAGTATTTGTCTCCCATCAATAATTCCCTCTTCCACAAGCGCATTTAAAAATTTTGCACGTAACTGTCACTCATTGGAATCTCCATGATCCGTTGGTACTATTCGTTCATCGAGAAAAGTAAAAATAATCTTCGCACGAATGTCTCTTGGAATTTCATGAAAGTGTATTTTTATATGCGCATAAAAAATATCGAATGAAGTTCCTCCGGAAAGTCAGATAACTATTTTACCTTGATCTTTGAGTAATTCGAGAGCTCGTAAAAAGTCTTTCCAAAATCCGGATATGAGCGTTTCATGAGATGATGAGGAGATGGTCTTCATAAGAACAAAGTGGGTGTTAATTATTTTGGATCGTTTGTTTTTTTCGGTGAATTTTGTGTTTCAAAAAATGATGATATACAAAAATGGGGAGACGGAGGGG
>JANOWM010000036.1:0-3358 GCA_031417875.1 Candidatus Altimarinota bacterium | reverse complement strand
TATCGTGAATCTCTCGAAATGAAAAATCGGTGAAGATGCGAGCGCACTTCTTGGTTCTATGATGGTAACAAAGTTTCAGATTGAAGCCATGACCCGTGCTGATACTCCCGAAGAAAAACGTCGAGACTTCGGGCTCTATGTCGATGAATTTCAAAATTTTGCAACCGACTCATTTGCCACGATCCTTTCTGAAGCACGAAAATATAAACTCTCCCTTACCATGGCGAATCAGTACATTGCCCAGATGAGCGAAGAAGTTCAGTGAGCGGTGTTTTGAAACGTGGGAACACTCGTATCATTCCAGGTTGGTCATCATGACGCTGTGACTCTTTCAGAGGTCTATGGGGGAGAAGATATTATCACTTCCCACGATCTCACCAATCTGCGAAAATACGATATCTACACCAAGCTTCTCATCGATGGAATGCCATCACCAGTATTTTCTGCTACAACGTATGGACCCGTACGAAGTCGGATGAAGCTTCCAGAAGAACAGTCTCGAGAAGTACTTTTGAAGGTTTCTCGTGAGAAATATACCAAGAAAAAGGAATTCGTAGAAAAAAAGATATTTGAAAATGCTGGAAAAATACGAGAGGAAGAAAAAACCTATAGAAAAGAACAAGAAGTCTACAAAGAAAAGTTGCGAGAGGAAAAAAAGGAGAAACGAGATCTAAAATAATTGCCTTTCACAGGAGATTGTGATAAAATAGGAGAAGATTACAACTTCACTATGGCTACAGAAATCGAACGACAATATGTCGTGGATACTTCTCATCCTGACTGGGAAACTCTCAAGGCTGGCCTCCCAGCGAAAAAGTATGTCCAAGCAACTATTCATCAAGGCGAAGGAAATAAACTCCGCGTCAGACTCATCGAAGATATGAAAACGGGAGGAAAAACAGCAGCGTTCACGTTTAAAGTGGAAAAAAAGAGTGGAAAAGATGGGCCAAATATCCGAGATGAATACGAATGGGAGGTACCATACCGTGTCGCCCTTTATATCATGATCGGCCACAAAGAAGTTACTAAGATTCGATACTCATACCGTCATACGGATGGAAAAGTTTGGGAATTTGATGAATATCAGTGAGACAATCTCGGAATTGTCCTCGCTGATATCGAGATGAAAGATGAAGATGAAAAATTCGAGATTCCTTCATGGATTGGTCAGGAAACCACCAAACTCAAAAAAATCACCAATAACTCATTTTCTCAGCATCCACTTCTTCACTGGTCGACGGAAGAGAAAAAATGGTACGAGACACTGAAAAAGAGAAAGTAATTGACTTTTCGACATAAAATCATATTATTATTTCATGTCTCACAAGAATACTCTCGCATACCTTGTCCCCGTTCCCCTTTCGACTTTCGAAAGGTAATTTTTCTAAAATTTCAAATCCCTCCTCGAAAGTCATAACCGAAAGGAGGGATTTTTATTTTCTATACACTTTTATATCTATGGGACCATCGATACTTCTCGTATAAACGAGACTGGAGAAAGATTTCTCCAAACCTTATGAGTCACCTCAATAAACGAACTCACACAAAAACAAGTTGACGAAATTCTCTCACTTCAAAATAAAATCAGTTATGTCACGGGGTCTTGACGATGGAAAATACAAGACAAACAACGACAAGGATGACACATCGAAATAGAAAAATTTTGAAAAAAATTCTTTTCTAAAAAATAGATTTTCCTCTATACTATATTTATCATTCATCTCACAACTTATGAACATAACTTCCCAAGAAAAAGATTATCCACAGTGGTATCTCGACGTCGCAAAGGCAGCTAATCTTTTTGAATACTCTCCCACTCCTGGATGTATCACCTTTATGCCAAAAGCTGTTACTATGTGGGAACGCATACGTGCGACGATGCAGTCAAAGCTCGATATCCTCGGAGTACAAAACCTCTATCTCCCGATGCTCATACCAATGAGTTTTTTCGAGCGTGAAAAGGATCATGTCGAAGGTTTTGCGCCAGAACTTGCGGTCGTGACAATCTGAGGTGGCAAAGAGCTCGAAGAACCTCTTGCGATCCGACCAACTTCTGAGATGCTTTTTTGTGATTTTTTCAAAAATAAACTCCAGTCATACCGCGATCTCCCACTTCTCTATAATCAATGGGTAAGTGTTCTTCGGTGGGAAAAACGAACACGACCATTTTTACGAACGGCAGAGTTTTACTGGCAAGAGGGGCACACACTTCATGAGACTCGTGAAGATGCAGAAAAATTTGCACTCCAAATACACTTTGATGTCTATATTTCGACTATTCGTGAGCTCATGACCATCGATGGAATTGCCGGCATGAAAACACAGAGTGAAAAATTTGCATGAGCTGACACAACCTATACATTTGAACCCATGATGTCAAACGGGTGGGCACTTCAGATATGTACGAGTCACCTTCTCGGACAAGGCTTTATGGAAGGTTTTGGTGTGAATTTCCAAAATCGTGAGGGTGTTCTCGCTCATCCATGGTATACATCATGGGGACTCTCGACTCGGTCTATTGGTGGAGTCATATCTTCACACTCCGATGATAAATGACTCATCATCCCTCCGAAGATGAGTGAATACCTCGCAACTATTCTTCCTATTTATGGGAAAGACAATAAAGAAAAGGTAAATTCATATGCTCGAGAGATTGCGAAAAGTTTGACTGGATGAGACAGTGAAGTGCCAGTACAATGAGAATATTTTCGTGCTATGGTCGGACCACTGGGAAAAGTGATGATCGATTTTCGTGATGCACGACTTGGGGAAAAGATCGGAGATTGGGAACAATCAGGATACCCGGTACGAATCGAGTGTGGAGAACGTGATATAGAAAATAACAAATGTGTCGTAGTTTCTCGAATCAGTGGAGAAAAACTCATCCTCGAGCGTGAAAGTATCAGTGAAACTGTTTCTCATATGCATAAAGAATGACAAACCGTACTTCTCGAAAGAAGTCGAAAAAGAGTCGAGGAAAATACTATCGCATGTACCTCTCTTGAAGAAGTTGGCAAAGCCGTGGAATGCTGAAAATTCGCGCTCTATGAATGGGATAGAAATCCAGATATGGAAAAGGAAATAAAAGATAAATACAAAGCAACTACGAGGTGTATTCCCTTCGAATGACAGTTTACTGACTCTCTCCTTCCACTCAAAAATACAGAAAACGTACGCGTTATTATTGCGAGAAATTTTTAATACTTTCATGCGAAAACTTTTCAAATTCCTCATCCTCTCATTCGCTATACTCATACTCCCATGGGTATATATCACCCTCAGTGTTCATGATCATGTATACAGAGATATTGATGAGATTCCCGCTCGTCAGGTCGGTCTTCTTCTCGGAACAACCCCA
>JANOWM010000035.1:0-3396 GCA_031417875.1 Candidatus Altimarinota bacterium | reverse complement strand
GACTTTGGCGATGGGTTCTTCGATATGGATATAAGTTCCAGGTTTTGGGACGTCTTCAGGATTTGAAATAAAGAGATAGGTACACTCGCGTCCCTCAAAAGTGACGAGTTCTCACCTTGCACGAGGATAGTCTGCGACTTTATCACCTCAGATAAGGAGTTTGTAGGTTACCTGAGGACTCGTGATAATCACGTCCATATCATATTCTCTCCAGAGACGCTCTTTTACGATATCGAGATGGAGAAGTCCGAGAAATCCACATCTGAACCCGTATCCAAGTGCTGGTGACGCCTCATGTTCTGTCACGAGCGATGAATCGTTGAGCTGAAGCTTTTCCATAGCATCTTTCATTTTCGGGTATTCATCAGTATCGACTGGATAGATACCGGCATAGATATAAGGTGTGATACGCTTAAAACCCTTGATAGCGTGTTTCGATGATTCATCACTTCATGCAAATACGGTATCTCCGACTCGAGCCTCCGCGATAGATTTGAGTCCGGTGACAACGTATCAGATTTCTCCCTCGTAGAGAACATTTGTCGGAGAATACTTTGGACGAAAACATCCGACTTCGAGGGCTTCGACTTTGGCTCCAGTATTGATAAATTCGAGCTTGTCTCACTTTTTGATCTCTCCTGAAAAGAGCTTCAAATAAACCACAACTCATTTGTATGGGTCATACTGGGAATCAAAAATAAGAGCCTTTGTGATACTCGGTTGGGACTCTTTTTGTCATTCCTGCGAAGGCAGGAATCCAGTGGTATTTTCTCCTACTGGATCCCGCAACAAGTGCGGGATGACAGGAATAAAATTTGAATCTTTATCGATTTTTTTTGGTTCTGGTACAAGTTCTATGACCGCATCTAGAACAGTTTCGACGTTCATTCCAGTCTTTGCAGAGACACAGATGATATCTTCTTTTTTACATCCGAGGAGATTTATCACTTCTTCACTTACGCGTTCGACATCAGCGGAAGGGAGATCGATCTTATTGAGAACGGGGATAATAGTAAGATCATTTTCCATCGCGAGATAGACGTTTGAAAGTGTTTGGGCTTCGATTCACTGTGTCGCATCGACCACGAGGATGGCTCACTCGACACTGGCTAGCGATCGAGAGACTTCATACTGAAAGTCCACATGCCCAGGAGTATCGATGAGATTGAGTTCGACTCATTTCCACTCCATACGAACGGGAGTGAGCTTTATCGTGATGCCACGTTCACGTTCGAGATCCATCTGATCGAGTGTTTGAGATTGGATTTCACGTTTTTCGAGTGTTCCGGTGATTTCCATGAGCCGATCTGCGAGAGTAGATTTGCCATGGTCGATATGAGCAATGATGCAAAAGTTGCGAATGGAAGTTGGTTTTGACATGGTGACATCATAGAGAAAAGCCTCCAAAAAGCAAAAAAATTGAGAAATAAAAAGTATGTTTATAAAATAACATCAAATATTTGCAAATTATAAAAAATCATGCTAATATATTTTTGTCCTTTACTTTTTAACACATACACATATGAACTGGGACATAAATTCATCTCGCGAATATATCGCTCGTCGTGGTCACATGATCGCATTCCTTCTCTGTGCACTCACTGTTACTGGTTGGATTCAAAATTTCCAAGTAGAGATCAATGAGGCTAACGTCGCATATATCGAACAAGTTATGGCTGGCTAGTAGTAACTAGCTTATAAAAAACTCTCCTCACACTTGAGGAGAGTTTTTTATTTTAGAAAGGAGTATCTCTAAAAATCCCAGCTCCCTGCCATATTTGAAGATTGTGTATAGTTTATAACCGTTGTTTCGAAGAAATTCCCCTTATCAGCATTTGGATCTTGGAGACGATCGAGGTGCTTGTATGGATTTTTGATAGCGTCAGGAAAGAGTGGATCCAGTCAGATCATCGAAAGTCGCTGATTGGCAAGCCATTTTGTATATTCATCTGTCGTATCGCCATTCATTCCGGATATTTTATTTCAAAGTATTTCTTTGCTCCATGTTGTTTCTTGTTCTACAGCCGTTTTTGTCATTTCGCGGATAATTTCTTCATTATAGATATTTGGGAATTCCCTTTTTATTTCTTTGATAATGTTAGCAAATATCGTGACATGCGTGAGTTCATCTCGACGAATATAGGCAATCATACGACCGGTTGCGGGCATTTTCATGCGGTCCACAAGCGTATCAAAAAAAGCAAAACCATTATAAAAATAGAGACCCTCGAGGAGAAAATTTGCGACGAGTCCACGAAAAAATGACTCGTCAGTCGGGTGGTCGATAAAGTCTTGATAAATTTGTCCGATATATTTGTTGCGTTCGAGAAGGACATTATTGGTCCTCCAGAAATAGTAGATTTCATCGCGATCTTCACTTGATACCACTGATTCGAGGATAGTAGCGTACGATTGACTATGAATTCATTCTTGAAAACCTTGGATAGAAAGAAGGAGATTTACTTCTGGACTCGTGATATAGTCTGAAAAATTCGGGAGATTCACGGTCTGTATGGAATCGAGAAATATGAGAAATGAGAGAATTCACTTAAAGGCTGTTTGTTCCTCAAGTGTGAGGGTGGTAGAAAAATCACGTGCATCATCCTTGAGTCCAGATACTTTTTCAGGAATCCAAAAATTTCCTATCATCACCTGATAGAGTGATTTTGCCCACGGATATTTGACAGCATTGAGATTAAAGAGTCACGTGGTGGATCCTTTGATAATAGTACGAAGAGAAATATTATCATTTCAGGCAGGATTGAATATCGGATTGCGAATTATCGCAGTTGAAGAGCTCATATATAGTGGTTATCGTATCAAATTGTACACAACATGTAGTATGTGACATACTATGAAAAGACAGAAAAAATGCAATACTTTTTTCTATTTTTTAGCAATATATTTCTTTTTTGGAGACTCATTTATGATGAGATCGACATCACGTTCTGTATGATGAATTTCCTGTTCGAGGAGTTCATCTTTTACCTTTACTTTTTGGAGACTCGATTGGAACAGCACGGTCATCACATAGAGAAAAAGTGGCACATAAAATATCGCATATCCCATCGTGATGACTTTTCCGGCGACGGTCATTGGTACCAGGTCTCAAAATCCGATCGTTGCGGTCGTGATGACAGTAAAGTAGAGGGCATTAAAGTAACTCTCTCCGATAGGGTAGCCTTTTTCAAAGTGATGTATGAGCATCGTTCCAATCACCCATGAAAGGAGAAATAAGATACCCGTTATGATGAGTTTTTTGTGGACGATGTGAAGAGGAGACATAATCATAAAAAAGATAGAGGCATCATATCTATCTTTTTTATGATTTCAAGAGCAATGATAACATATTAACACTCTTCGGCTTCTTCCCAGGCTGTCTCTATGCTGATATTT
>JANOWM010000034.1:0-3078 GCA_031417875.1 Candidatus Altimarinota bacterium | reverse complement strand
GGCTGTCTCTATGCTGATATTTATGGAGTTTATGAGACGCGCTATTCCTTCATCCGTTACCCAGAGTCCATCATAAACAGAGGCTTTCCTCTTGCGAAATCAATTCCCTGTCATGATGGAATCGAGTCATGCCGGATTTATCTTTCATCCAAGACCAATCTCGAGTCATCGGGCGAGTATCATAGCGATGATCTCTCTCTTGGATGAAACTGTTTCATGTGCTCATTCGGGCCTTTCTCGAAAGAGATGATGAGATTCGACAAAAAGATCATTCATATCGAGGATTCATGAGCGGCTTCTTTTGTTTGTCATCTAAGAAATTGGTTTATTTGATAGTAATTTTGTGTCACGCTGAGGAAAAGTCTGCTATATACTGGCGGAGTGTATTCTGAAATATCTCTTTTTGAGGATTTGTTGGTAGCATGGTTGCAATAGCATGACGTATCTCTCATACTTTTTTCCTGGTATCACTTGGTTTCATGGCTTTTCCGGTATCTCCATGAATAAGACTATAATATCGAAGACGAAGCGATAGGAGAAGATTGTTGACCTTTTCTCTAGGATCTTCTGAGACTTTGTGTAGTTCTCGCTTTTGAGCACTAACAAAGCTTTCCCACCCAGTTGCGTGAGGATAGCGGAGCTCTTCATTTCCTCATCGCCCGGTGACAGCAGTGCCAAATGCTCGACGAGGCTTGGAATGTTTTCAGGAATTATGAGGAAAATTAGGCATAATGAGAGTTATAATAGAGTGGATTAGTATCAATTTTCAAAAAAAGATTGTCATCTTTCCCAAGTATCCTGAAATTCTTTGTTTTTTAAAAAAGGCTTGAGGCGACTCGGTTGACTTTGCCAAAGTTTCCTAAAATTCTCATTTGGATCATCATGATTTACGAGTATTGCTGGATAGAGCACTCACATTCATTCAAGAGAGACTCCACTAAAAGGTCTCCAATCTTCAGATATGAGGTTTTCCGACCTCGGTCGATTAACTCTTACGGAATTATGTACAGCACCGCCAACACTCACTATGAGATTTCATAGGCTCTTATTATAAAGAAAACCATCTCATTCTATCTTCGTGGAAATTATTTTTCAGTTTTGTCTTTGGATTTCTTCGACCGTAAGTTCTAAAAATTCCTTATTTAATCCAGTGAATGCATAAAATCGATCCAATGTCTTTCTCATGAGAAAAACGGTTGCTGGAATATTTGTCGCGTCATCTAGATGGGCAACTCCTATTGCACCTGTTGTTTGACTGTATCAAGCAACTCCTACACAGTAGCTCACCCCTACGGTTTCTACGTGTTCAATTCCCGATTTATTTCATGGAAGAATATGACCAAATTCTCACTGAGCAACAGTCAGCACTTTATGCGAGTGAAGAATATCGAGAAATATAGCTCATTCGTTTATCGATGAATCAGCAAGGTTTGCTATTGACATATAATGGTTTTATTCGAAAAGATATATTTGTCAAATGTAAATAAAGAGGAAATTCGATCGATTCACTATCCGTGAGGACTATATTCATTCCATTCTCCTATTTTTATCCCATACCATGAGTGCATCATGTCTTTTTTTCATATTTTCGATGAGAACGAGAGCGCCACGGGGATGATCAATTATCTCTCTATCGAGAAACATATCGGGGTCTTTTTGTTCGAGCGTTTGATAGACGAGTGCGATGACTTCTTTTTTTGTTTTACCGTTCTTTCACTTTCATTGCCTCTTTTGTCTCCATGCCCATCCATGTGGCGCATTTTCCTTCCATTTTTTCGTATCCCAGTCTTTTCGAATCCTTCGATCTTGCCTGTGTTTGTCTTCTTCAGAGTGTTCTAAATCAGCAGATCTGATGAGATTTTTTATTACTTTTTTCTTCACATCTTGTTTCAGGGATTCGAGTATCTCGGAAGTGATGTGAACGAGTCTCCCTGCTCCATCGACACGAGATATCACTTCTTCACAGATAGCGTCGATAGTCTCTTTTGATCGGATATGATGCAGGGATACTTTTTCTGCTTTTCCGAGAGCTTTCCTTATTTCTTTGTCTCATTCTGAGGTGTGTGCTTCGGTTACGCGCTGTTTTACCATACATATATAATATGAAAATATAATATATGTCAATACTTATTTATAAAAAACTATAATTGTCAATCAAAAAATCCTAAATCTTCGTCTAAGACTCTGCATTTCATGCTTTTTGATTGCATATTACTTTACCGCGTACATATCGGTTTTTTCTACGAGCCCACCTTCAGCATATTTTTTCATCACAGAATTCAGGAGTATTATATTAGGAAAAGATTCAACCGTTCATGAGGAAAACTTACTCATAGATATCTTTTCTATGTCCTATTTCGAGTACAAGTATCACGAGATCATTTCCGATTTTTTCGTAAATTACACGGTAATCCCCTACTCTGAGTCGATAAACGCTATCAATATATCATCGCAAATTCTTGATATCGAGTCATGGTTCTTCACGTGCGAGTGCATTTACTTTTTCGAATATCCTCTTTCTCATATCACTCGTTATTTTCTCGAGATCTTTCATCGCATCCTTCTCATAGATGACTCTATATTTGTGCTGTTTCATGAGTTTCTTTTTCGAGAAATTCCTTCATAGTAAAATATGCCTCTACTACCTCTGAAGGTACATAGTGTCATGAGTTGTGACGAGACTTGAGAAGCGCTATTTCCTCAAATGTAAGTGTTTCCGTTTCCATATACCTATTATATTCAAATGCGAAGAAATGCAAATGAAACGATAATCTCTATTCGTCACTCGCGAATGAAGCGTGACAATTCGAGGTTTCTGTCATTCCGGGCTTGTCCCGGAATCTTGCTTCCGTCATCCTGAGCTTGCGAAGGATTCAGGATTCTGTCATTTCGAGCGAATCCCGAGTACTCGGGAGAAGTCGAGAAATCCTGCTGAGTTGTTGTGCTGTCTCTCGCATCTCCTCTTGAGAATGACGAAACGACGGAAATCAATCGTGAAAAGAAAAATCCACCTGATGAGGGCGAATTATCTACTAAATTTTTCTTCTCTTTTTCTGAGAATCTTTGTGATTTCTTCTG
>JANOWM010000033.1:0-11555 GCA_031417875.1 Candidatus Altimarinota bacterium | reverse complement strand
GCGGAAATCCAAAAAGAAACATGTTCGAGTGGTTCCTCTTATCCATGTGCAAAGCCAACTCCAGATACCACTGCTACTGACTATAATATCTACTATAAACAACTGAAGCTCCAACTCGGGGACAAGCTTTCTACTTTTTCTCTCGAAAAACTCGAAACAGTACTGACAAAAACTGAGAAGACTATAAAAAAGTTACGCGAAGGTTCAAAAAATAAACTCAGACTCCAGGCTTTGGTAATTCTGATAAAAGAAGAAATCTCAAATCAAGAAGAAAATATAAATATAGACGATCTTCTGAACTAACTATATAACTTATTTTTACTTTTTACTATGCCTACTGAAAAAATTCCTCGTACTCGAACTATCAAAAAAACGACAGGAATTTCCACTCCAGAAGTAAAACTCCAGGAGCATAAAGAGGCAAAACAATATACACGAAATAACGAAAGACTCACACTCGGTGGTTTTATCCGCATTCTCTTCGCAGTTGGACTGATAATATGAGCATTTTTTCTTGGAGTACGAATGGGATTCGGAGAATTTAAAAGCTCACTTTGTAATACTTCTCTCGGAGAAAATTGTCAGTAAAAAAATATCTTTTGCTTTTCTAGAGAATATTCATAATATAACCATACCCTATGGTTAGGTCATTAGACTTTCTACTATATTTATCATTATGACCACATACAAGGCTAAGCTCCAAACCAATCTAAAAAAGGCGCTCTGAACTCTCAAAAAAGTCGAGAGTCTCATCGAAAATGAAGCATATTGTGCCGACATTGCCCATCAGGTGAATGCTACTATGTGACTCCTTCAGTCACTCAATCGTGAACTTCTCAAGCATCACCTCGCATCTTGTGGCTCGACGAAACTTGCGAATAATCACCCTGGAAAGGATGTATTTATCGAAGAGCTCGTACGAACATGGGATGTCGCGACTCGCAAATAACCATTCTCTTAACTCGATCACTATTATGACTTTCTCTCGTGCTCACTTTTCCACCATTATCAAATATATAGGTATCAGTTTTATTACTGGAGCTATTTCTCATGGAGTCTTCTCAGGTACTCGATCTATCATCACAGGGGTCCTAGGTATCATTTGCTTCGTTATCGGAACTCTTATGGAAGACGATGCAACAAATACATGGAAAACTCTTCTTGGAGGAGACATCCTCGCCATCGGGATAGGATCAGTCACAGGATGACTCCAGCATTTTCTAGATTCTCCAGAGAGGTCGCTTTGGATTACACCGATTGGCTTTATTGTTTCTCTTGTGTTTTTTATGATCATCCATAAATACGTTTTAAAAAAGAGAGATTACGTATATGCTCTCGTGGCCTCTCTTATCATTATCATTCTCTCTATCGGGATTTTTATCCTCATAGAAAACTATATACCTATGACAGCCAATCACCATGAAATTACTAATACCCATACCTCATGAGCCATAGAGCCAATACCACCAGATATTACAGACGTTACAGATAGAGATCATCATCAATAGTTTTTATTTTTTATCTTTATTTTTATGGTTACCAAAAAAACTGAATCTTCTGCTTGTGGAAACTGCAAGTGTGATCCCTGTGAATGCCTAAAAAGAGGTTCTCGAATCCCTTTAGGTGGGTGGATACGGATACTCGTGGCGGTACTTCTCATCATATGAGCTTATATCATTTGAGTCATGGCAGGCATGCATCGTGATGGAAAATACTATAATAATGACTGATATAGGAATCGTCATACCATGCGCATGATGGATGACGATCGTAAGTATGGAATGTCGAAAAAAATGCCAACAATGATGATGGACGATATGTCCACTATGGATCCTATGGATATGAGCATGCACGATATGAGCACTATGCTCGAATGAAAGACTGGATCATGACTGGAAAGAGCTTTTCTCGAAGGGATGATTCCTCATCACCAGTGAGCGGTCGAGATGGCAAACTATCTCACCGGAAATATAAAACCAGAACTCCAAAAAATGCGCGATGAGATCATCAACGCGCAGACAAAAGAAATCGAGATGATGAAGAAATGGCTCGTCGATTGGGGATATACTTCGACTGGAACAACTACCTTAAGTTCCGAGGATGAGATGATGCGGGAACACTGCAAAACAATGCCAGAAATGGTGGGATGCGAAAAATATAAATAGATTCCAAATTAGATAAAAACTCCCAAAATATTTTGGGAGTTTTTATCTATATTCCCTCTCAAATAATTCCTCTATCACGCTCATAAATTCCCTTCCGACTGCGAGGATATCACGTCACTCGAGAGACCTGTAGTGTGCTCATTTTACGTAGATCTGAAGCTGTGGAGCTTCCGCATCTCAGGGGATAAATATTCCGATATCCGCATTTTTTGCCTCACCGATACCATTTACGATACATCCCATAACGGCAATGTGTATTTTTTCAAATCCACTATATTTCCTCGTCCACTCGGGCATTTTATCTCTTATCCGCTCATTCACATACTTCGCAAGGATCTGGAATTTATCTGAACTCGTACGTCCACATCCAGGACAACTCACTACTTGGGGACGAAATGAACGAAATCCCATAGACTGCAAAATATCCCGACATACATCGACTTCGAGTGACCGTGGAGCTCCCGGATCTGGAGTGAGCGATACTCGGATCGTATCACCGATTCCCTGTTCGAGGAGAATCGAGAGTGCAGCAGCGGAAGAAACAATTCATTTAGTTCCAGCGCCTGCCTCTGTAAGTCCGAGATGAAGAGGATACTCGCATTGTGATGCAATCCTCTCATATGCGCTGATCATCGACTGAAGATTTGACATCTTTACCGATATGATGATCTTGTTTTCGGGAAGTCCCCATTCGACTGCTTTTTTTGCTGAGAGAATCCCTGATTCAACCATCGTATCTATATAAACATCTTGTGCAGAACTCGGATTTTCAAGCTTGGCATTTGCCTCCATATTTGCGTCAAGAAGCTCCTGATCCAGTGATCCTCCATTCACACCGATACGAATCGGAAGATCGTATTTGATGGCACATTCGATAAATTTTTTGAAATTGTCATCATGACGATCTCATTTTCCGACATTTCCAGGATTCACGCGATACTTGGAGATAGACCTCGCCATATCAGGATATTTTTCGAGGAGGATATGACCATTGTAGTGAAAATCTCCGACAATAGGAGTGATGTATCATCTCTCTCGGAGAGTTTTAACAATACCCGGAACTGCCATTGCCGCAGCCTCCGTATCGATTGTGATACGCACAACTTCAGAACCCGCATCGGCAAGTTCGATAATCTGCGTCACTGTAGCCTCGATATCACGAGTAGGAGTATTCGTCATCGACTGCACGACGATCGGATGATCAGAACCGAATGAGATATTTCCCACCATGACGGTATGAGTTTTTCTACGTTTTTGGAGCATACTCTAGAAATTTATTGCACTGATTATATCCAACTCGAAAAGAAAATCGAAAGATTTTTAAAAAACCTTAAAATATTAAGAAAATTTTAATGATCTTTTTTATATTCATTTTTCTTCCTTATGCGAGTTTTCCGTAGCTGTCCATGAAGATTTTCATATAAAAATTGCAACTTGTTTGAGCGAAGCGAGTCTTGCAATTTTAGAAAATCAAATGGAAAACAGATACGAGAAAATGAAGTATGGAAGACTCTGAAGACTTTTTGTTACTTTTTGATGTGTGAGCACGGGAGTGCGAGCCATACCCCCGAATGCGAGTCCCGCTTAGCGGGACGACACATGAGAGGGGTAAAAAGTACAGAGTAACGAGTCGTGATGCTTACCACGCAAAGAAAAATCCCCATATAGAGTGGGGATTTTTCAAAAGAGGTTTACTCCTGCTTGTTTTGAGAACATAAGTATTATATCCCTTTTTTTATTTTTGCAAATTTTTTATCATCCTCGGGAACTCTACCACCGCCGTCCATATACGCCTCCATCTCTTTCGTGGATCAAGAGCAAGTCTATAGAGCCATTCCAGTCCGAGCTTCTGCAAAAAGATTGGCGCGCGTTTCTGAAGGCCAAGAAGATAATCAAAGGATGATCCGACACCAAGTCCCACTACGGGAAATGAATCAGGAAGATAGGAAAAAACATCGATTAGAATTTGTTCCTGCGATTTCATTCCTGAGCATGCGAAAACATAATCTATTTTGGTGAGTTCTATATGATGAGCAATGCCATCAGCGGACATATCTCCAAGAAAAAATATTTGCGCTGAAAGATTCGGATATTTTTCTTTCAGGAGAGCATTCATATGTGTCTGTATTTCTTTTTTTATAATTTCAAATGGATTTTTAGGCTCGGTGATACGATAATTATCGATGATGAGTATTTTCTTTTGATTTTTCTCTGCACATTCCACAAGATTCTTTGTTAGATCACTTCACTTAATCAGCTCTCCATATTCCTCTTGTACTTGTTTTCTTTTAAAAAAAAGACTCAAACAGGCAGAAAAAAATCATTTCCCTTCTTGCATCATAGTTCCGACATAGAGACCAGCTCCATCAGGAGTCAAGCGATCTGCCTGTTTTAAAATATTCAAAAACTCATTGTCTCACGATGCTCGCACGAGAATCTCAGGATTCGGAGTGAAAACAAGAGTTTTTTTCCTTGGATTTTTTATAGTCTCGAGAAAGTCAACATATTCGCCAGCGTAGATGTCGAGAGAAAGGAAATTCATATTATTTTCTTCAAAAATCATCTTCATACCTTTTTATATCATCTTCACCAGTATAACTGCCACATTGAACTTCGATGATGACGAGTGGAACTGTGGAATCATTACCTAATCTATGAAGAAAATTTGCTGGAATATAGACAGATTCATTTGTATGAAGGATTCTCTTTTGTTCGAGAGTCTCCATGCCAACTGGACGAATATCGATAACTGCTTCTCACGAAACAACGGTCCAGTGCTCACTTCGTCTTTCATGCGATTGGAGTGAAAGACGTTTTTTTGGTTCGACGATGATTTTTTTTACTTTATAGAGTGATGAATTTTCAAGGACATAGTACACTCCCCAGGGCCTATTTCCGACTTCGAGATAATGCCCTTCGGTGATGGATTTTGGGAGTTCAGCAATTTTTGTATCGAGCGCTTTTTCATCTGCCGTATCCTGAACTTTTTTTATAAAATCAGAGGAATTATGAGTCTTGGCTCCGAGTCCATCGACGATACGGACTCCCGCATCTCTGAGAATCTTTGCCTCAGGAACTTCACTCGCAAATCGGTCTCATCACTTCGTAAAGATGATTTCACTATATTTTCCACTTGATTTCGCGTCTTCTATGAGAAATGAGAGGCTCTGACAGACACTTCCATCAGTATCGATAGAGAGAAAAACTCGGTCGACACCCTGGATTTTCTCGACGATTTTCATGCGAAATTTTTCATCCTGGAAACTCTTAGTACCTCGTTTCATTTCAGCCTGCTTATCACTATTGACGATGACCCAAAGTTCATCAGCTCAGGCGAAAGACCTGGAAAGTTCGAAACATTCGATGTGTCCTGGATGAAGAGGATTGAAATATCCGGATGTGATGGCGAGAGTAGTCATACTTATATGATGGATTGTAATCTTTCTACGAATTTTTCAAGAGAAAACTCACGAGCCCGAATAATAGATTCATTTTTCATCGCTTGCCACTCGTCTTTTGTCGTTGCTTCTATGACTTTTTTTAGGTTCAAGATTCATGCTTCACGATCTCATATTTTTATGAGTTTTCAGGTTTTTCCATCGATTATTGTTTCCAGAAGTCATCACTCAGCGGATCCGATTACCGGTGTTCCGCACGCCATACTCTCGACCGGTGACATGCCAAAATCTTCATCGACCGGGATATATATTGTCGCCATCGCGTGCTGAATAAGGGAAATAAGTTTCTCATCATCGGGTGACTCGATCGCGGTGATATTTTTATAATTGCGAATTTTTGCGATTATCTCATCTTTCATTGGATCATTTTTTCCATAAGTGAAGATGAGAAATTTTTCAGGCATTTGGACAAAAGCCTCGATGATGAGATCGACTCGCTTGGGTGGAGAAAGTCGGGCAAAAGAGAGAAAGTAGTTGGATGGCTGGATGGCTGGATGGCTGGATGGAGCGAATCGACTCATATCCGTCGGAGGATAGATCACCTCACTCTCATATCCTGTAAAATCGAAAAGTCTTTTTTGAACTGTTTTCGAATTCGTGATGATATGATCAAATTGTGCGAGATTTTTCTCGTATATTCGAGCAAAAAATGTAAAAGCAATTACAAATATCGGACGAAGGAAAAAAGGAAGTGTCGCGAGATATCGCGTACGAAAATCATAGAGGTATCGTGGTGGAGTATGACAATAGTATATTTTCTTCGCATTTGTATGAACGTGTCTCGATGCACCAAGACAATCTCCTGAAAATATAACCGTATCATACTCTGAGAGTATTCGCGCATTCCAGAAAAATCTCCACTTGAGAACGATGTGTCTGAGTCACTTCACAAATACTGGCTTTCCAAGTGCGATCGTTTTTCCCTCAAATCCGAGTGCGCGTGGATCAAAACTCCCATCAGAAAAAAATCCTGATACGAGATCGGCATCGAGCGCCTTCGCCATAAGTGTCACAAGCCTCTCTCCTCCACCTCGATAGAGAAACGCGTCATGGATGATGGCGATCTTGGATTTTTCTTTCATGACAAAAGAATATTGAATAATTGTGAGAAAACAATAGAATTTAAAGAATATCCCGTAATTCAATTTATTATGACTACGAATCTTATTAAGCCTCTTCTTATAACTTTTATATTAGATTTTTTAACAAGTCTAATAGTGTATAGATTCTTCGGTTTTGAAGTTGCACTATTATTTTGCATTTCAGTATCGGCAGGATTTGTCTGTATGGCTTTGGTTTGATTAGAAAATATTCTTATAAATAAAAAATAAGAACAGTATATGAAGTCAAACTTTGATAAAACAATTCTTGAAGATTACCTTAAAAGACTTAATGAAAATTACTGCATTTTTTTGTTACACTATAATATTTACAGAGAGTTTTTACTCAGTACTCAATTTTGAGAAAATCAAACCCAAGAAATTGCTGCTGCAAATGTTGCAGTAATGAATAAATATGTATCGGTATTCAATGCATTAGATTGATTGACGGATCTATCAATCGGGGAACTTCATAAAATCTTTGATAAATCAAAACCTGGCACTGATCCAGCAATCAGTATTCATTTACTTGTTGCTTATATTAAAGAATACCAAGAAGAAATTAATAAGTATAGTAAGCAAAAAATAACTGAAGAGTTTTTAGATGATTGTGACAAAAAAATAGGTACAATCTCAAATAAGCTCACTCATCTTTGAAGAAGTCGAAATAATAGATTTCATAATCTTCAAAATCCCAAAGAAGTTCGTTTAACCTTCAAAGATATTGAAGATATATCTAAAGTTGTTGACGAATTATTTAACTTGATCGATTCTACTATTAGATGAAATTCTTGGAGTTTCGATTTTTTTCATGATGAACCTAAAAGAGATTTTGAATTACTAATTGGTGATTTGAAGAAATTAAAAAATATATCCATGGCTGTTTTGAATGGATCTCGAGTAAAGACTGATACTGAACTCTTGAAGGAAATAAAAGGAATTCTTCATTTTGATTATTTATAATGACACTAAAGAATAACCGCATCGCCATCATTGCCGACTGGCTCATCGTCTTCTGATGAGCTGAACTCGTCATCTCTCATCTCCTCGAGGCTTTTCCCGAGGCGGATATCTATACGAGTGTATGCCATATGGATCATCCGATGCTCAAGTGAAGAAATGTATATACGAGCTGGTTACAAAAAATTCCATTTTTGAGTCGTCATCATAAACTCGCGGGCATCCTGAGACCTTTTGCATTTCGCAGTTTTGATCTCTCGGGATATGACGTCATCATCTGTTCATCGAGTGCTGAGAGTAAGCAAGTGGCGATGGGAAAGTGGAATGCCTTACCCTATCCCTCTCCTAAAGGAGAGGGAGTTTTGGTGCCATCCCCTTTCTCTGAAGGAGAAGGGGTCAGGGGATGAGGTCAAGTCATCGTCTATTGCCACACTCCCACTCGCTACTACTGGAGTCATGCGAAGGAATATGAAGATATGATGGAATTCGGGATTTTTAATCCTTTTGCAAAACTCGTATTTCGTCTCGTGAAGTGATGGATGCAGAGACTCGATTATGAAGCTGCACAAAAAGTGGACTATTTTATCGCGAATTCAGAGAATACAAAAGAGAGAATAAAAAAATATTATAACCGAGAAAGTGAGGTGATCTATCCGGGGGTCGAGGTACCTAGAAATTGATGAAAAACAGTAAATGGGGAGACGGAGTGGGAACAAGATTCCGGCATAAAGCCGGAATGACAGGAACTACGGAACATGGATTGCTTCGTACCTCGCAATGACAGAACAAGAGAGCCTTTTTATCTCGGAGTTGGGCGTTGTATCCCTTACAAAAGATTTGATCTTCTCGTCGATGCATTTAATGCGAATGGCAAAAGGCTTATTCTCTGTACGAGTACCGATACTTCCCTCTTTCGCGAACTGAAAGCGAAGTCACAACCAAATATCGAGTGGAAATTTCGCGTGAATAATGAAGAGAAAGAAAGTCTGATGGCAAATGCGCGAGCATTTCTCTTTCCTCCGGAAGAAGACTTCGGACTCGTACCGGTTGAAGCGATGGCGTTCGGAACTCCGGTGATTGCCTATGGAAAGTGATGAGCTCTTGAAACAGTTATAGAGTGAGAGACGTGAGTATTTTTTGATACACAGACTCCTGAAAGTGTAAATGAAGCAATAGTAAAATTTGAAAAAATGAAATGGGATAAAAATATCATCAAACAACATGCCGAAAAGTTTTCAAAAGAAGTGTTCCAAAAAAATATAATTGACTTTCTCACAAGTAAAGTACAATAACTCTATGAAACAGATTCGTGTTCTCCACTTTGCTCCTTATTTTCCACCACATAAATGATGACTCGAGAGCCATGCATCAGAGTGGGCAAATGCCTGGATAGCATGAGGATTTTGAGACGTCACCACTGTGACATCATCCATCGGACAAAAAGGAAAAAGAGAAGAATCCCATCATACGATCATCCCACTTCCAAGCTTCGAAATTGTGCCACATTTTCCTTTTCCAAAATTTTGGAAACGCTCATTTTGGAAGACACTCTCATATATAAAAAATGAAAAGCCTGATATCATCATCACGAGAACACGGTTTTTTCTTCTCTCATTTTTGGGTGGACTTTGTGCCACTTTTTGGAGAATTCCCTGGGTGCATATCGAACATGGGAGCGGTCCAGTCGAGACTGATAGGATACTCGTAAAGATTTTCTCACGAATCTTTGATGCGACTCTCGGCTGGTGGATAATTCGCTTTTCGGATAAAACTATCGGCATCAGCGAGGCCTGTCGGACATTTATACAGAGTTTTGGAAGGCATGATGACATTCCTGTCATTTTTCGTGGAGTGGATTTTATCCCAAGTGAACGAATAGAAAAAGAAGCATGATGACCTATTCGGATGAGCTTTGTCGGGCGACTAACCTACCTGAAGTGAGTTCATATTCTCATCGAGGCACTCTCTCGACTCTGAAATGAACACAGTTGGTCGCTACAAATCGTCTGAGATGGAGAAGAGCGAAAAAAACTCGAAGAACAGGTCAAAACACTCCATTTAAAAGAACGCATTCACTTTGTCGGAATGAAAGATCGAGAGATGATCGCTCGAGAGATACTTCCTGAGACCGATATTTTTATCAATCCGAGTTTTCAGGAATGACTTCCAACGGTCGTATTGGAGGCACTCCTTGCACGTTGTCGAGTGATCGCCACTGACGTATGAGGAACGAAGGAAATATCTGACAAGGAAGATCTCACGATTATTCCTCATGATAATGTGAATATTCTCATGCTCGCACTCGAAACTGCTATGAACGACTACCAAGAAAAACAAGGAGCTTCTTATGCACTTATTCGTGAAAGATTTGATTGGTGAGAAAATATAAAAAAGTATCATGCTCTACTTTCAAAAATAGTCTAGTGATTGTCCACTCGCCCTGTGTGAATTACCTTGAAAAAAACAGGATTCTCTCTAGAATGCATCTCGATTTTTATAGATAATACTCTCTTTTATGCGAAAAGAACACCTTTCCTCCATCATTGATCCAGTATCAAATACTCACTTTGAGCTTTCAGTTTTTGAAGAAACATGAGATCATGTTATCTCATGAATACTCTCAAATGATGTATCCAGTTATCCTATTATTAGTGGGGTTCCGAGGCTTCTCATAGAAGATATGAAACTCGATCTCCTTCAGCGACATCATGATTTTTTTGAAAAATTTAGTGAAAAACTCTCACCATCTTTCAAAAAAGAATGGAAAAATGCCATCGACAAGATAGAAGATTTTGATAGCTTTATCAAACACCAGGCAAAAACCGCTGAGAGCTTTGCGTTTGAGTGGAACAATATTTACCAGGAAAATGATTTTGAGAAATCAAATTTTCTCCACTTTCTCTGAGAATACAAAACAGAAAAAGATTTTAAAGACCTTGTTACCCTCGATGTCGGGTGTGGCTCTGGACGATTTACGAAATGGCCAGCACTTTTTGGTGCGAAGCTCGCGATCGGAGTGGATCTTTCTGATGCTGTGGATCTTGCTTTCAAAATGACAAAAGACATTCCAAATGTCCTCATCGTCCAGGGCGACATCTACCACCTCCCTTTTGAAAAATCTATCGATCTCACCTATAGTATCGGAGTACTTCACCATCTCCCAAATCCTGAAGGCTGATTTCAGGCAATTGTCGAGCGTGTCGTGAAGACAGGATGAGAAATACTCATATGGGTATATGCGAGGAAAAATAATTTTCGTGCACTCTATCTCTATGAACCGGTACGAACTATCACTAACAAGATGAATAAAAAACTTCTTCTCGCGCTCTGTCATGTCCCAGCGCTCATTGTTTCCGCTGTGAATCTCCTATCTCTCGCTGTCGAAAAACTCGGTATGAAAGAATTTGCCAAGAAAATCCCTTTTCACTACTACAACAACTTCCCATACAATATGAAGTGGAATGATGCCTTTGATGTCCTCGCGACTCCGAAAAGTAACTACTATTTCAAAGAAGATATCGAAGGATGGTTTTCTCGCGCAAAACTCAAGAATGTACAAGCAAAGTACCTTATAGAGGCAGGGATTACGAGTGTTGGGAAGAAATAAAATCAATGAGATAATAAAAGCTTTTTCCATTTCTGAAGATATCGAGGACTGTCTGAGAAAAATACTTCGTATTTTTCGAGTTCCGCAGATATCGGAAGAAAGAAAAAAGCGATAATAATAATTCCCATGAAAAAGCCTCGCATCTACTTTCTCATCAATTCCCTCGAAGGTGGTGGCGCTGAACGCGTTATAACGACTCTTTCTAACGAGCTCATAAAAAAATTTGAGATTGATATAATCACCCTGAAGCCTGGGGTTTTTTATA
>JANOWM010000032.1:0-10024 GCA_031417875.1 Candidatus Altimarinota bacterium | reverse complement strand
CGAGAGTTGTGAGCGACAACAAGATTTTCGCTATCCACGAGTCACACGAGTCGAGAATTGTTATGATGATTATTACCGACTCACTGAGATCGTGTTATTTCTTTTGCAACATTGGTACCGATAAATCATGTTCCGACAACGACGATATTTTGGAAAGAAGATTGAGATTTATTCATGAGTAAGTAAGGTAAAATACTTCTTTAAATCTATACATAAACCATCATTAGTCAAAAGTAAATTTTATTTGCTCGTAAATTCTCATGAGTATACAGTGACCGCTGGACCACTCATCATGACACTCTCATCCTCCTTTCCACTCCATGATATATAGAGGTCTCATCCAGTGAGAGAGACTCGTATAGACATATTTTTCTCGAGGTGTCACACGAGGATACCAGCCACCACAGCTGCACAGGCTCATGTCCCGCAGGCAAGAGTCTCTCAGGCTCATCTTTCCCACACACGCATCGCTATATGAGTTCGTGAAATGATATTTATAAATTCTACATTTACTTTTTTTGGAAAAATATCCATATTTACCTCGATGGGACGACCATATTTGGAGACAGAAAAATTGTGAACTGGCTCATCTAAAAATATCACAGCATGAGGGTTTCACATACTGATGGGAGTAAAGTGAAATATTCGTCATTCAGAGAGAATATCTTGCACTCATGGTACTACTGGGATCAGATCTTCACGAATAATCGGAGGCCCCATATCGACCATGACATTCTTCCCATCGGTTCGTAGGATGATAGTTCATTTCTCTATTTCGACATAGACCTCGTGCTTGTGAGTGAGTCATGCACTTCGAACATATTCAAAAAAGCAACGTGCTCCATTTCCACACATCTCGACTTCACTCCCATCCTGGTTGTAGATTCGGTATTTAAAATCTGCGCGACTCGATGGTTCGATGACGAGTATTTGATCACACCCAACTCAAAAATGTCGATCTCAGAGTTTCCTGGTGAGTTCTTCAGTAATAATGATTTCCGGATGAGAAATACGATCAAGTATGACAAAATCATTTCCGAGGCCGTGCATTTTAGTGAACGGTATATTCATAGTAAAAAGATTAGATGCAAAGAATTTCATTCCTCCAGAGTTCCTCATACTGTGCTCGTTTTCTTATTTCGACGATACTTCCATCTTCGCGGAGAAGGAGCTCGCCTGCTTCAGGAAAACTGTTGTATCCATGAGTACTCATGCTCGAACAATACGATCCCACTCCTTCTATGATGAGACTATCTCATATTTTCGCTTTTCTGAGAGATCGTGGAAGGAGTCACTCTGGATCTCCAGGCGCAGGAGTAAATATATCCCCACTTTCACAATTATGGCCCACAACTACATAAGAAGATTCTGAAAGACTACGAATTTCTGAGTTATAAGGAACAACCACAATCGGATGTTGCGCACCATAGAGGGATGGACGAGTGACTTCTGTCATTCAGGCATTCACCTTTAAAAATTGGTAACCATCTTTTCCGGTATCCACAATGTCGATAATTTCCGTGACGAGAGATGCACTATTGGCGGCGAGAAATGTTCCTGGTTCGACCTCGAGATGAAGTTTTCTTTCTGTTTTCTCAAAAAATTCATAAAAAAGTCACTTCACATGTTCTCAAATTTCCTCGAGATCTGCAGTTTTTTCATAATCCATACGAGCGACCTTAAATCCTCCACCCAGAGATACTGTCGTTACATGTGGGAGTTTTTCTACGATCGCGAGTACCATGCTAGCGACCTTTTTCCAGACTTCTGGATCAGATCCTGACCCGATATGAGTATGGAGCTTGGTGATCGTGAGAGTATACTTCTGGGCAATTTCATCGATTTTTCACAAATATTCATGCCAGATACCAAAACTCGAAGCGACTCATCCGACATTGGTCCTATTGGTTCCTCCTGATCACATGCCAGGATTGACCCGTATGGAAGCGTTTGTATGAGGAAAGAGTTTTCAGTAGGTTTCGAGCTGATGAAGGCTGGTGGCATTGAATTCGACCCCGAGATCCACTATTTTTTTGAGATCTTTTGGCATTTCTTGGCCAGTGAGTTGGATATGGTGAGGAGGGATTCACGTCTCTATTGCCCGATACACCTCGTATTCACTGGACGCATCGATGTGGAGTCACTCACTCGAGAGTATTTTGAGAATATTTGCATTAGAACTTGTCTTCATGGCGTAACGAGGAGTGAGTCAAAAGTGATGAGGGAAATTCACGACCTTACGAGCCTGTTCTCTGAGTATTTTTTCTGAGTAGATAAATACCGGAGTTTCAAAGTTTTGGCGAATATGGGTGATAATCTCGGGTGTGAGAAAGCGAAGTGAATCCATAGGAGAAAGAGGTTATAAAAACTCCCCGATTGTTCGGAGAGTTTTGAAGTGCTTGTGTATCACGACAAAGAAACTATCCGATGAGAGAGTGGAGCTTCTTTGACTTTTTTGATGTGATGACGAGTTGATTCATAGGAATATGGTATGAAAAAGAGAGGAGAAGTCAAAAAATAATTATAGTGATTTATTCATATTCCTCTCATACCACACATGAAAATGTTTGACTGCGCTTTCCATCGTCTCCTGATACGGTCAGGCGTAGTCCTCTGGAAGGAGCTTTCCATCTTCTCGAAAGAGATGAGCATGTTCTCAAAGGACTTTTCGTCCTTCGTCCATGCGATCCGCGAGGTCATCGTCTTCGAGTGCTGTTTCCATATAAGCTGCTATCTCTGCCTGGATGAGATCTTCACTGACATCAGAGTGATAGAAAAACTCTACGACGTTCATGGTCTCGGTCGGAGATATCGGATGAAGCGTCGAGACAGTCAGGGTATATGGAAAAACCTCGATCATGATATTTGGATAGTAGGCAAACCAGATGGCACCATAGTGAGGAAGTTTTCCATTTCACTCTTTGAGGCATTCAGCACGCCATTTCTCATAGAGTGGTGTGGTCGCAAGTTCGGTGTTTTCTATAGATTCCACTATCTGCATATGCCAATCTTCTCATGTTCTCACGCTGAGATTTTTCATCGATACCATTTTCGACAGTCATGGATGCGCAGGTGCAACATGGTAGTCATCACCGTACACCTCCATAAATGTTTTCCAGTTATTTTTGATCGAGTGATATTCCCGGTGATGATAATTATAGTTTTCAAAATTGATCTCATTCTCAAATCCGACATTTTTGAGCTCTTCAGATATATCTTTTTTTCAGGCAAAGAGGAGTCCTCGCCAGTTCAAAAGTGGCCAAGATTTGAGGTGCATGCAGGGTGATTCTTCAAAATATGGGGCTCATATCATAGTACCCTCATTGGTCCATGTCCATTTATGCAGGGGACAAGATACGACTTTTTCGTTTCCTTCTCCTCGTCGCATGATGGCTTGTCTATGACGACAGATATTTGAGATGAGATTCACTCACTGAGGCGTTCGTACGAGTGCACGGGCATCATGTTCGTGGCGTAAAGTCGTAAAGTCTCATATATGTGGTATCGTTTTCTCATGCCCGACATATCCTGGTCATGTACGAAAAAGTCTCGCGAGTTCCTCTCTATAGGTTTCGAGGTCACTGTATTTCTGAGGCGTGAAGAAGTGGGAAATATCTGACATAGTAACAAATTTTGCCGATTATATCTTCGCTCCTTGATTTTGGAAGAGAAAATAGGTGTACAAAAATGTTTTTATTTGCAAAATAAAGAGAAAATGAGTTGACAATAACATATTAAAACATAATATTTCGTTCTTGTTATTTACTAAATAAGTATATCATGCAAAATGATTATCATAAGTGAGATGGACAAATGGATCTTGATTGGAAAGATTGGGCAGAATTTCCAGTAAAAGATTGATATAATGGGGAAGATGAATTTATAAAATCATGTTTTACGAATCCTTCATTCATAAGAGCTGGATGAAATTTTGTAATAGGGGAGTGATGGAAGGAAGCATACGAAGACTCAAAAATCCCACGAATATACTTTTCGTATGAAGATTACAGACGATTTACAGAAGAGCTTTTACAAAAAATAAAATCATCAGAGATTGAATATGACGCGATTGTTACCATGCCAAAAGGAGGAGTAGCAATAGGCGCTCATATCGCACGTGAGCTCAAAAAACCACTTGGATATTTCCATGCTAACTCCTATGTAACGTGAGATACGCAGTGAGAAATGACGTTCGGTGAGTTTCATAAAAGTTTCAATTTTCCTCTTCCGAATAAGTCACAAAAGAAGAAGAAAATTCTTCTCGTGGATGATCTTGCTGACAGTGGAAATACCTTTTTAAAAGTGAAGGCGTATCTCGAATCACTCGGGTATGAGGTTGATACGGCAGCTATTTTTCATAAAGATAAACCCGGCGTTCCTGAGCCGACATATTGCGTCTTTCCTCGGTATCCAAATCTCTGGATCGTTCAGCCAACAGAAGGTCATATCGAAGACGGTCCAACGAAGGATCACCCAGTCGGTGATATAGGCAACCATCATATCACACAAAAAATGCACGAATATGCTCGCTTTATTAATAGTTTTTTGCAACAAGCACGTCCAGAGAATAATAAGTATATTTGTCTAGTGAGATTCTATCTCCCATCATCGATAGACATGATCACTATGATGACGATGATAGGAATGACGAGGGCACTTAAATCCAGTAGAGACGTAGAATTCATTCCATGAGATTTTCTACAATTTGATAGGTATAACTATCGGTTCGGAGATCCGTTTGTTATGAAAAAAATGAAGTGAGTCGAACAGAAGCAATGAGATGTATTGGAAATCGGGTTTCCTAATCATCATACTAACCTCTTAGAGGCTATTAAATCAGCACTTCTGACATTTATCAATCGCGATAATGGTATCAAAAAAGTAAAATTTATGATGTCCTGAGACTGAAAGTGGGATCAAATGAGTCAAGAGCTTTCACAGATTCTAAAAGAAAGTCTTGGAAATGAGAATGTTTCTAGTGGAGAAGAATCGTCTACGTGAGAAAAGCAGTACGACAAGAGAAGTATGATCACATGAGGTCATGGGATGGTCGATATTATGACTCGTGTCATTGGTTCAGAACTTTTTATAGAACTTCGATAGTATCTTATCTATACGGCTTTATCCCACTTGCGATTATGAGATCTTCTCTTTTTGGTCATGTTCCGAGTATGACATCTCGAGTTTTATCAGAAGCAAACATAGCTGAAAGAATATACTCTAGGAGATAACTTACTCATACTCATATACTCTCTCCCGAGACATGCATATCGCCACTGATGCCAAGTATTCGAGATGAATCCTGTGATATATTAAACATGGCATTACTGCTATTTTGTGCCCAGTTTGGATAATTTAGAAGAAGATTTGCGGGAGTGAGATCTAAATTCTTAGCTCCGCCAAAGTTTTCACTATGAGCTCATACTGGATTATGTGCTCATACATTATGAATATATCAAGTGACGAGCGGAATCTTTCCTCCCGTAAGCTGTGAAAAATCAGAGAGACCATCTATACGATTAAAAACTGGAACCATTTTATCTTCGAGTCACGTTGTTCCTTGAAGAATGAGCTCAACAGCCCTTGAGATCTCTACTAGCGATATCTTTACGAGATCACGCGGACGTCCAGTACTCACACCGAATTCGCTATATTTTTCTCGGAGATTTTGCAAAGGTAGAGTTTCGGGGTACTTCATAAATCCTATCGGCCGAGTACCGACACTACTTGGGGGAAGTTTCATCACCGCATAAATATTTGCAATTTGATCTGGAGTAATCCCTGTTGCCTCACAAAATGTTTGAATATTTGGATTGGAAGATGTTCCATAGATAGATTGATCTCGACTGATCAGCGCTGCTTGAGCTCATTCTCATACAATTTTTCATCCATTTTTTATTATCGTGCGAATGGCATCTCTTTCATCTACGAGACGTATTTCAGCTCACTCTATTCTTATTCTTAGTTTTTCTATTTGATCGAGCTGGAGTTCTTTGATAAGATCAAATGAAATATATGGAAAATAGTGTTGGATAATTTTCCACTCAGCCTCTACGAATTCCAAGTATTTGGTCGGATGATTGAGTGCCATATCAAGTGTATTTTCACTACGTTTCTCACTGAGATGAGAAAGCGCAGAGTGTAGCTCACGATAGCCACTCTGAGGGGAGGCACTGGAATTGATACCATGTTCTAAAATAGTTGCCGTGTATCCATATGCTGGAGCAATACCACTTCCAGTTGATCAGATTTTCCGAGCTCATATATTTTCTCGGATGGCTTCAGAGAGAGCATCCATGAGAACATGGTGTATACCGATAAGAGGGACATATTTTGATATAAAAAGCCGTCACTCATGTGCGACTCACTTTTTCCCTATTTGATTGAGCTCGGGAATGAGCCCGACATGGATAGGATTATTATCACTTCTTTTAATGAGGTCTTCAAATGACAAGAGACATACAATGTCTCCGTCCGCGGTTTTCACAAAAGGGGTAAAATTGTCAGACGAGGGTTTGATTTTCGGGAGATTGATTCAAAGAACACACGTACGTGCAATAATTGCTTTTTTATGAGGTGAGACAATAGAAGAAGGAAGTATATGGAGATCAAAACTCTCTCCTCATGTTACAACAGTATGTCCAGCATTATGTCAGCCGTTAAACCTCACGCTATGAGCATCAATACCTTCCGTGATTTTTCATTTTCATTCATCCCCATACATAAGCCCAAGAACAACAGAAACTGGCAGAGCCTCGTGTCTTTGCTGAAATGCGAGGATTTCCGATTCTTTCTTTGGCACAAGTACTCATCATTGAGAAGGTATATATTGGGTCATCGACATAGTTTCTAAGTTACAAAACTATGTATTTATATCTTTTTATATACGTATGTCAAATCTATCGTACAAAGAGAAAATTCAGTATGAGAAATATGACTCATGCGAGTGCTGTCGAGACAGGAAGTGTGAGTACCCATGCCATGAGAATGGCTTTGATAGTTCCTCACTGGAGACCTCATTTTCCATGTTCATGTGCCATCGTACCCGCGACACCTGATGAGAGAATATGAGTGGTCGATACAGGGAGATGAAAGTGAGAAGCTGTCTGTATCGTTATGGCTGTCATGATCGATGCGACAGTTGCTTGTGCATATGTGAGCTTATCTTTTCCGATCTTTTCACCGATAGTGATAACGATACGTTTCCATCCTACCATCGTACCGAGACCGAGAGAGATAGATATCATGATGATTACCCAATAAGGAATAGCTTCAGTTCCTCAAATAATACCAGGTATATCATACATGGTAGGGAAAAATGCGATGAGTATGAGCATGGCAAGTCCAACTCATTTTTGACCATCGTTGGATCCATGAGCAAAACTCACAAAAACACTTGATCCGATGAGACCGTATTTGATCCATGGTTTTGGATATTTATTCCAAAAACGACCAGGATGTTTGAAAAAATCAGCATTTTTTACATAGAGATGGAGTACATGCATAGCACCAAATGCGAGGAAAAATCCTGCTACTGGAGAGAAAAGAAGTGACTTAAACGTACTAATAACTTTTCCCCAGGGAATGGTGACAGATGTCGAATCGAGATAATACATTGCAAGGGATACTCCGAGGATAGATCCGATGAGTGTATGTGAGCTCGATGCTGGGAGTCCCATATACCATGTTCCAAAGTTCCATATGATGGCAGCAATAAGGAGCGAAAGGACGGCACAGATACCAAAAGTTATTCCAGCACTTGCAAGTTTCTCGAGAGGGAGAAGTTTCATGATACCAATAGCAACACCGGTTCCTCCGACGAGTACTCAGATAAAATTAAAAAATGCAGCGAGCACAACGGCTTTTTTCGGAGTAAGTGAGTTTGAGTAGATGACAGGGGCAACAGCATTTGCTGTGTCATGAAATCAGTTTATAAATTCAAAAGCACAGACGAGTGCGAGACAGAGCCCGGCAAAGAGATATGCGTGTTCCATAAAAATAATTTAAAAGATGCTACGAGTCTTTATCATCTCACGATCCGTGAGAAAAAGCAAATATTTGCATGACTTTTTCTTTGCCTTTTCCTCTATTCTTTATATGCTAAAGGTATTATCTTTTATACATAAGATCTTATGTGCTGAATCTTTGGTTACCTCGGACAATCCTGAAAAGCTCCTCGAGAAATACTCGCATGACTCCAGCGCCTCGAATATCGTGGATACGATAGTGCTGGAATTTGTGTCGTCAATCACGAAAAAAAGATCGAAGTTATCCGATCGGTCGGAAAAGTAAGTGGACTCAAGATAAAGGCCGATACGTACGATCTTTCCTCGTACCACGCTGGTATTGGGCATACACGTTGGGCAACACACGGGGGAGTGACGGAAGCCAATTGTCATCCGCATACTTCATCATCGGGGAGATTCGTCGTGATTCATAATGGTATCATCGAAAATTATCGAGAACTCAAAGACGAACTCATAGAAAAAGGATATAATTTTGCTTCCGAGACAGATACCGAAGTCGTCGTCGCACTCTATGAAGATATATTTGAGTGAGATCACCTCGAAGCCCTATCAATTCTTCTTTCTCGCATAGAGTGAGCTTATGGTCTCGTATTTCTCGATAGAGATCATCCAGATAGGATATTTGGTGGAAAAAAATGATCTCCGATGGTACTCGGATTCGGAGATGGAGAGCGGTTTGTCTCGTCAGATTATCGATCGCTTATATGACTCATCGATGAATACATCATACTCGAAGATGGAGATATGTTTCTCCTCTCAAATGATGACTACAGTGTACGATCTTCAGATCAAGTGGTCGATAGAGCGCATCATACGATCGATGAGACTGAAAAACCGATTGACCTCGGTGATTATCCACATTTTATGCTCAAAGAGATTTTTGAACAATGAGAAGTTCTCCAAAATGTGTTTCGTGGGCGTATCGATTTTGAAAATGCAGAGCTTCACTCAGATACTCTCGAGCGTATATCCAGTCTCGGAATTACACAGGCGACTGTCGTCGCATCAGGAACAAGCTATCATGCAGGACTCATGGGAAAATATTACCTCGAAGAATTTGCCAATCTCCCGACAGATGTCGTGGTATCGACCGAGTTTAAGTATAAGAAAAAATTTATCGATACAAAGACTCTCTACATATTTGTCTCTCAGTCAGGCGAGACGATCGATACCCTCGATGGGCTCAAAATCGTGAAAGAACAATGAGGAAATGTATTTGGAATCGTGAATGTTGCTGGATCTGCGATTGCGCGTACTGCTGAACAGTGACTTTTTACGCGTGCCTGAGTCGAGGTAGGTGTTGCATCAACGAAGGCTTTTACCGCTCAGGTCGCATGTTTTCTCTTTCTTTCCCTTTATCTCGGACGTAAATCAGGACTCGATTATCGAAAATATCGCGAGATTATCGATGGACTAAAATCCCTTCCAGAAGCTATTGATTCACTTCTTTTGACGTCTGAGGCTATCCGAAAAATAGCAGAAAAATATGCAAAATACCAAAGTTTCTTTTTTCTCGGAAGATCTCTCGAACTCCCGATCGCGATGGAATGATCTCTCAAGCTCAAAGAACTCACCTATATCCACTCTGAAGCGTATTCGAGTGGAGAGCTCAAGCATGGCGCGATTGCTCTCATCGAGGAGAGTTTCCCAACGATCATAGTCAATGGTGGAGGTCCCCTCATGGCAAAAAATCACTCATCCGTCGAGGAGATCAAAGCTCGCAAGTGAAGCGTCATCGGCATCATATCAAAGGATGATCCACGAAAGGACGTATACACTGATACGATCGAGTTTTCTCCACTTTCCGATGAGCTCAATATCTTTCTCGAAGTAATCATCCTCCAGCTTTTTTCTTATCATGTGGCAAATACCCTCGGACGAGATATTGATAAGCCGAGAAATCTTGCGAAGAGCGTGACGGTGGAGTAAAAGTTTTGTATTTTATGGTAGTTGTGTATACTCACTAGAGTCGTGTTTTTAAGAATTTTATTAAAAAA
>JANOWM010000031.1:0-3778 GCA_031417875.1 Candidatus Altimarinota bacterium | reverse complement strand
CACGATAGGAGAAGAGAGAAATTGACCGACTTTATTGAGAATAGGATTGATCGCTTCACTCATCATGGCGGGCGTCATTTTTCCAAATTCCTCATTCCAGAACTGGAGAAGGATGGGATCATTTATTTTTGAGATAATCTTTTTTCTATAGGATTCATGAGTCAGGATGAGAGGAATTGATATAAGTGTCGTTTCAGGAATGAGAAGCAGTGTCAAAATAGTATTTCGTAAAATGTACTCAAGTCTGGGACCCCAACTATCTATAAACATTCGCTTAAATATAGATACGAGTCAGCCCGCGACGATCGGACGTAGTTCAGGATTTGGGCAATCAAGCATGTTAAATCCGATTGGAAAATCTGTATCCGATGGATCAAAGAGGACAATATCATTAGTTCTGGATTTTGGGATATTAGCAAGTATCGTATCTGCGAGATCTCCATGAGGATCTATGAGTCCGATTCCACGACCCGCGACGATATCTGAATAGATCATATTCTCGAGAAGAGTTGATTTTCACATTCCCGTCTTACCGATGATGTAGATATGACGTGCTCGATCGATAGGCTGTACTCAAAATGCCGTCGTACTTCCACGAAAATTTGATATTCCGAGTGGGGTATTTGGACTTTCCGGAGATGGGAGATTGTGTGGAGGTTCAAATTTCCTGGTTGTTACCCAGTTAATCCCTGGTGTTTTGACGTAGAGAGTGGGAAGATGAATGAGTCCAGCAAGCTCTGTGACTGAGAGGATATTTCGGTATTTTGAAAAAGATGGTTTGATAGCTCAAAATGCGAGAATTTTTGTTTTTTTAAAGATGATACTTCATCACTTTGGTGCTGAGAAGATAGAAAAACTTGATGCCAGTTCTCGGGGTGAGCTCTTTTTTTCACTCGAAACTCCTACGAGGATACGTATTCCGTAGCCAAAAGTGTCGGATTTGACTTCATTTTTTCCTTCTTCTTTGTTCGCATGATGTATCTCATCTTTCTCTTCTGGATGAGTGATAAGGAGAGAGATAAATCACGCAATGAGTTTTATAGGAAACAGAAAAATCCGAAATACTTTCCAGTACTTGAGGACAAATCATTTCAAAAAACTCGGTAAAAATGAAGTCGTTAGTATATTTTTTGCTCCTCATTCACGCCAACGTTTGTCATCAAGCGGAGTAAAATCAATTCGGGTAAAAGCAATTTCATCTCTCTCGTATTTGGCGAGGGCCCCAGTGAGGGAAGAAAGAGGATCAATAGATTCTTTTTCAGTTCGATCCTTCATGGTCGCATAGAGCTTGATGGTTTTTTCTGAAAGTTCCTCCAGATATCCTTCACTCAGAGAAAAGACTCTATCATCCCTAAATGGAAGGTTTGATTCAGTAATTTCTATATCGCTATAGTGAGCATAGAGTTGACTTTCGAGAAAATGACGATGTTTTTTCTCGACTTCAAAGTAAAATCGAATCTGTCCTCAAGTTCCTACCATATAAAAATGAAAGACTGGTGACTTCTTCCCAAAATGAAACAATCCATTCGTTCTTTCATGAATGGTATCATGAAGGGTCGAGAGCATCTCGCGGGCTACAAATACTCATTTTTCGTTTGCTCGATCGACAGCTATTTCGAGAATGACGGAAGATGGATAGGAGGTCATCGAAATCAAATACAATATAGGGCTACTATACGTATTTCAAAAAAAAAAGCCAATTGCATTTTTTGGAAGAATTCCTATACTCCTGACATGCAAAAAATGACGATAAATAACGCAAATATTCGCATTACAGAAAATAGCTATCTTATCGATACTGGCGAACTGTCAACTGTCGACATATCTGTCGAAGCAGGAGTATCTTTTTTTTACACATTTGTACCGACACAAAGTGGACACTATATTCGACATATCGACATAGCAACAGGAGCTTTTTTTTATGGATGATCCATTGTTTCTCTCGATGATACCCACCTAGAAATAACAACGTCGGTAACTGGAGATGCAGTTTCGAGTACTCTTTTGCTTCTTTCCCTTGCGACCGATGATACGACTCTCTTTGTCGAATGAAAAGTAGTAGTCGACACACCATATCGACATGTGTCGACACGTGTCGACCAAACGAATATTTTGATCTGAAAAAATGCACGTGTTCGTGGAATTCCAAAACTAGAAATTGCGACCGATGATATTGTCGGAGGACACTCATGTAAGGTCCATAGGCTTACGGGAGAATCTCTTTTTTACCTCGAATCACGAGGACTTTCATCTACGCATGCAGAAACAATGCTGTTAAATAGCGAAATTCTGCGGCACCTTGAACATATAAAAAATGAAGAAGAAAAAAGACAAATTTGTTTTGGGATTCATGAAAGACTGAAAAAACAACAGTAATTTCCTTTTTTCCTGTCATTCCTATGGTTCCTGTCATATCGAACGAAGTGAGATATCTTGCTTTGTTTGTTTCCGTCATGCTGTAAGCATCTCAGTAACCTCAAAACTTCCTTCATTCTCCCGTACTTTTGCAAAGCCAAAAGTACCAAAAGCTTTCAAAGGTCTTCCATGCTTCATTTTCTCGTATCTGTATACCATTTGATTTCCTAAAATTGCAAGACTAAGGAACGTTGCAATTTTCTTACGAAAATCTGCATGGACAGATACGGAAAACTCGCATAAGGAAGAAAAGAGAAAAAGGTTTACTTTTTAGAAGTAAACCTTTCGATAATAGCCATGGGAATTTTTTCGAGATCTTCACCGTATTTCACCATTCGGTCAAAAAATGCGAGTATTCGCTCAGCTCGGTCCATCATTTTGTAGGTCCTCCAGAGTATGAGTACAAGAGGGAGTGAAAGGAATACGAGACATACTGAGAGCACGATGTAGAGAATATCAAGAGAAGAAATCATAGAAAAGAAGTTAATAAATAAGGATTCTTATTATAGAGTTTGAAGTGGGTCTTTCGAAATTTCGGTAATATCTTCCTTTCAGTCATCCTTTTTATAGCATCTATTTGCCCACCATGCGTCAATTTCTTTTTCATCATTGGTATGAAGGTATTCAGTTCATTCGTAGTGTACTCGTATTTCTATAGGACCTTTCACGTTGAGTGTTTTTGCGAGATCTCCATTATCCCGCACTGAGAGAAATCGGAGTTCTGCATTATCCATCCAAGCTTTTCATCCCCAAATTGGGAACATAAGAGCTTTATTTTTTATCTCAAGGTGAGATTCATCATAGGCTAGGAAGATAGATCTTTTCGCACTCGCAAGTATATTGTACTCTTCTTCTGTTTTGAGAAAAAGCGGAGTAGTTGCCACTTGTTTGGCCGTAAAATCAAGAGCCTTTTCTCCATACACCTTTACCTTTTCGAGATAAGGAAGACTCTTTGTTTTCAGAGATGTGAGAGCAGTAGCAAAATTCATAGAGAAAAATTAGAGGGTTTCGAGAGTTTTTGTCAGTTCATTGCGGATCATAGTTTTTCTTTCGCGCATATGAAGAACTTCTTTATCGTAGTTCTTTACGAGATTTTGCCATATTTCACTGAAAAATGCAATACGAAGTTCCATAGACTTGATCATCATATGTTCGAGTTCGAGATCTTTGACAAGCTCTGCCGTTTTGTGACTATATGAAATCGGAATAAATGGAATTTCATGGACACATGAGAGAATACCTGAGTGGAAACGCATACCAATAACAGCATAAAGCGTAGGATAAATACTTAGAGTTTGCTCGAGAGTATGAGTGGTATTATAGGTACGACCAGCCATAACATCCTTTATAAAAATGGCGTCGT
>JANOWM010000030.1:0-7002 GCA_031417875.1 Candidatus Altimarinota bacterium | reverse complement strand
GGATGTGGAGCAGAATCAGATCAGAAAAAAACTTTCTTACATCCCGAATATACCAGTTTTTGGATAGCAATTAGGTCTTCTGGATCTTTGAGTGTTGGCTTACAGTGGAGGTGTGTCTCAAAAGCATGTCCACCTTCCTTATCATGAGCGGTACAGAGAAGATGCTGAGGAGTAACGGTTCCATAGAGGTTTTCATATTTTTCACTCATGACGAGATCTGCCATTTCTTTCGTGGAAATATGTTCGATAACTATTTGCAATCTTGGGTATTTGATAGCGATTCTCTCCGCAAGCGAGAGAAATTCACGTTCCGCACGGTGGACAAATCATTTCGTAATCATACCAAATGCATCCTTTGTAACCGTTGTCTCAGGATGAAGAGAGAGGATAATCCCACACTCTATCATCGCTTCAAAGACTTTCCCTGTTCTTTCATCATCGGGATCGATATCTCCGGTCGAGCCTCATGAATTTGTCGTTACACCTCCTGGATAGTATTTTACGGCGCCTATTTTTCATCTGCATGTATGGATAATCTCAGGCGTTGTCGTAGGCTTCAGAGATATGGTCATGATCGGAGTCGTTCCTGCTGGAAGCAGTTTTTCGAGTTGAGCCTTATAATTAGCTACTTCACTCGCTGTTTCGATATGCTTTGGTATGAGATTTGGCATGACGAGGACCTGAGAAAAATCTCACTGGAGTCACGAAACAGCCTCGAGAATGGCGTTTGGCTTTTGTGCTCCTGGATCAAGTGGATCACCATTGTATCCACGAAGATGCGTATGAAAGTCGGAAGAAGAATGGAGAGTGATGAACATAGAAAAAATTATGAAAATTTCATTTTCTAGTCTAGTTATTTGAGCGAGAAAATCAAAAGAAATATTGCAAACATGTATTTTTACAATATAATCAATCAGTATGAAAATATTTATTACACTCTAATTTTCCCTGGCAAAAGACTCATCTCTTTTGCCATTTTTTTAACTTCTCTCTTATGTCTTTTTTTAAAAACTTCGCAGTATTCAATGCTTCTGGTCCACACTGTACCACTCTCGAAGAGCTCGAGAAGATAGCAGAATCAGATGCTGATTATGTCGTTATGAAGTCGTGTACCCTCGAGCCTCGTGAAGGCAATCCTTCTCCACGATATCATGCGTTCGAGTGAGGATCGATTAATTCTATGTGACTTCCAAATCTCTGATATGAAGCCTATATCGAATTCTCCCATATCTTGACCAAAAAATATGGTAAACCAGTTATTGCGAGTATTGTTGGCATGAAGCCTGAGGATTTTCCGACGATAGTGGCTGCTTTTGAGGAACGATGAGCTTGTGCTGCTCTTGAGATCAATCTCTCATGTCCAAATGTGGTAGGAAAACCTCAGATCGGATATGATTTTGCCGATTCTCGTGAGATTCTCGAAAAAGTTTGTAAACTCAAAAAAAATACCGCTTTTGGTATCAAGCTTCCTCCATACTTTGACTTCGCTCACTACGAAGGGATGGCGGCAGTTCTCAGAGATTTTCCGATAGACTTTATCACGTGTGTAAACTCAGTAGGCAATACTCTCGTACTCGATCCAGTGACACACCGTCCTGTCATCAAACCAAAAGGGTGATTTGGTGGACTCGGGTGAGCGATGATAAAGCCGGTAGCGCTCGCCAATGCACGTAAGTTTTATGAACTTCTTGGAGATACCATTCAGATCGTCGGATGTGGGGGAGTCGTGACTGGAGTCGATGCCTACGAATACTCACTCTGTGGAGCGAGTGCCGTACAGATAGGAACGGAGTACGATCGCGAAGGAAATGCTGTTTTCGGAAGAGTCAAAAAAGAAGCAAATGAGTACGCCAAAAAACAAGGATGGGGGAGTATCGAAGAGGCGAAAGGGAAATTGGAGGTATTGTAGAAATCAGTTATCATATACAGTCAATTGCTGAAATAAAAATATTTGCAATAATATACAAATTATTTACTATGTGCTAACTTAATTCTTAAATTTCGTGATTATGGATAGTCAATCTTCAGTAGTGGAAATCTCCGACGCACAAAAAGAATTTATACGGGCTTGTACTGATGCACAAGTACTAAAATTTGATCCAAATAATGGATTCACACTAAAGTCAGGACGACAGTCTCCATGGTTTTTTCAGGCAGGTGAACTCATGAAAGATGCAAAATGACTCGCTATGCTCTCAAAAATTTATGTAGATACTCTTTTACAAAATTTTAGTACTGACGATGTTATTAATGCTGATGTACTCTATGGTCCAGCTTACAAAGGAATACCTATTGCAAGCGTAGCTGCCGCTGAATATAATAATCAAACTGGAAATAATATTGGTTTTGCATTTCATCGAAAGGAAGCAAAAGATCATGGTGAAGGAGGAACAGCTTTTGGTATGTCTGTAAAGAATAAAAAGGCTATACTTCTCGATGATGTAATGACAGCATGAACAGCGCTTGAATGATCTAAGAAAGAAATAGAGTCTGATGGGTGAAGCCTATGAGGAGCAATCGTACTTTTAGACAGACAGGAAGTAAAGACCGAGGGAGATGAGTCTACCGCACTAGCACGACTAAGTGAAGAAACCGGTATAAAAATTATATCAGCTCTGAATTATCAAGTTGTTCGACAGGCAATCAGACAATGACTTATTGGTAATGATACAATTTGAACGGCTATGGACGAATATTTTCAGAAATATGGCGCATAATTTATACTCACTAATTTTTGGTTTTTTATGACTTTCTACGAGAAACTTGACCAAGCTGTCAGTACTAATAACTCTCTTCTTTGTATCGGTTTTGACCCAATAGTAGAAAAAATACCATGATGAATTGAAGGTATCTATGATTTCTGCGTATGAGTTGCTGACCAAACTTATGACCTAGTATGTGCCTATAAGCCTCAAATCGCACATTTTGCAGCCGTAAAAGCAGAAAATCAGCTCGAAAAACTTATTACATATATTAACGAAAAATACCCACATATTCCTATTATCCTCGATCATAAACGAGGAGATATTGGGACGACGGCAGAGCATTATGCCACGGAAGCATTTGACCGTTATCATGCTGACGCCGCTACCGTAAATCCATTTCTCTGAGATGATTCTATAACTCCATACCTCAAACATACAGATAAATGAGTCATTGTTCTCTGTAGAACATCGAATCCATCTGGATGAAGATTTCAAAACCTCATAGATGCAACTACTGGTGAGAAGCTCTACCAAAGTATTGCAAGGATTGCAACAACAGAATGGAACACATCAAATCAAATTGCTCTTGTAGTTGGTGCCACCAACCCTACAGAACTCGCAGACGTAAGGAGGATTGTATGAGATACTATGCCCCTCCTGGTCCCTTGAATTGGTGCGCAAGGCTGAGACATCGAAGCAAGTGTAAAAGCAGGAAAAAATAGCCGTGGAAAGGGCATGATAATCAACTCTTCGAGGGATATTCTCTATCCAAAAGATGGTATGACTTCTCGAGAGTCAGCACAAAAGACACGAGATGAAATTAATAAATATAGATAAATATGTACTTCCTCCATCCAAACTTCTCTCATCTCAAAGAAAATCTCCCCGATGCACATATCGTCAGATTTGAGTCTTTTTCCGATGGATGGCCACGGATATTTCTCGAAAATAAAAATACTCTCGAGTGACAAGAAGTGACGTATATCGGGGATTTCCGTCATGTCGGAGATTTTTTTGGACAACTTGCATTTCTCGATGGACTCTCGAGATACCATATAGATTCACTGCATATTATCATTCCTTTTTTTCCTGCAGCATCGATGGAACGAGACACGCCAAGCGGAGAACTCTCGATTGCCAATGTTTTTGCACGTGCCTTCGGACTCATTTGAGAGAGAAATGCATGACGTGTACACATCCACCTCTATGACATCCATGATGAACGAGAGATTTTCTACTTTCCACCATCACTCCAAATCCATCACCATACAACCACTGATATTTTAAAAGAAAATATTCTGCAAAAATACTGGGTTTCTCAAAAACAAGAAGTTCAAGGAAACGAAGATTTTTCGAAGTGAACTTACATGTGAGTAAGTGATTGAGAAAAATCTGATGTTAACACAGAAATTCGCAGTTTTTCAGAAACCCTCGAAAAGCCTATTATATTATTTCCTGATGCGGGAGCGAAAAAAGCATTTTCTCGTTTTTTCACAGATTACGATATTGTCACGTGTGCGAAGATACGAAAATCTCCGACCGAGATAGAGATGTACTTCGAGTGAGGAGATCTCAACTGACGAGAAGTACTCATCGTCGATGATCATATCAGATCAGGTGGAACACTTATCGAAGCCGCGAGGTATGCAAGGGAAAAATGAGCAATAAAGGTATCTGCATTTGCTCCTCATGCCGTATTTGCGGAAGGAGTAAAAACTGAATTTCTCTTGGCTTTTGATACTTTTTATACGACGGATACCATTCCTTACAATATTGAAAGATTTAGAGGAAATGATACAGTAAAGATACTTTCATTTTTAAGTTCTAAGTAAACAAATTTTTTATGCGACATATTCTCTCTTCAAAACAATTCTCTCGAAAAGACCTCGAATATCTCATGTCTGAGGCACGGAAAATGGATGAAGTCCTCAAAAAAGGAGGAAGTCGTATGTTCGACGAAAAGATCATGGCAACACTTTTTTATGAGCCTTCGACCCGTACCAGGCTTTCATTTGAATCCGCCATGCATCGACTAGGTGGAAAAGTGATTTCTGAAACTGATGTGACATTCTCGAGCCAATCAAAATGAGAAATCCTCGCTGATACGATACGTATTGTTTCCGGCTATTCTGATATAATTGCAATTCGTTCAAAAAATACAGGGGACGCGCTTCTAGCAAGCGAATACTCTCATGTCCCGATTATCAATGCTGGAGACGGTGCAGGGGAACATCCGACTCAGTCACTTCTAGATCTCTACACGATTACCAAGGAATTTCCACAGATTTTTACAGATTCGCCTCTCAAGATTACTTTTATCTGAGATCTCCGTTATGGCCGAACCGTTCATTCTCTTTCGCTTCTTTTGCGAAATTTTCCTCATGTTACCCTCTCATTTATCGCGCCTGAAAATCTCAATCTTCCAGAAGAATATAGACAGAGTAATGATATTTTTTCTGATACTCTATCACTGGAAGTCCTATCAGAAAGTGACGTTATCTATATGACCCGAGTACAAAAAGAACGCTTTCCAAATATCGAAACCTATGATGCAGTAAAAAATGCTTTTATATTTGATACTGATACCGTGAAAATGATGAAGAAGACTGCTATCCTGATGCATCCACTTCCAAGAGTCAATGAGATATCGCTCGACGTCGACTCGCTCCCCCAGGCTCGCTACTTTGCCCAGGCACAAAATGGAGTTCCTATGCGTATGGCGCTCATAAAATATTGTCTGGAAGGATAAACTTGCTTTTTTGCTACTTTCTATATAATCCAAATATTCTTATTTTCTATCTATTTCTCTATGGCAGAACGTTCACTTATTATCCTAAAGCCTGACACTATTCACCGCGGACTTATCGGTGCTGTTACGAATCGTATCGAACAAAGAGGTCTCAAGGTTGTCGCCATGAAGATGGCACTTGTCTCTCGAGAAAAACTCGATGAACACTACGGACACCTCACTTCAAAGCCATTTTACCCTGAAATTGTTGCCTATATGACTATGGGTCCAGTCGTATTCATGATTGCAGAAGGAGACAACGCTGTTGGTGCGATGCGTCAGCTCTGCGGTGCTACCGATCCTGCACAGGCAGACATGGGAACCATCCGTGCTGACTTCGCAACAACCATCCGCTACAATCTGATCCACGCATCTGACTCGACTGAAAATGCAGAGATAGAAATCAAGAGATTCTTTGCAGACTCAGAGGTATGTGGATATGAGAGAAAGGTGATATAACACATGCGCTCCTCAAACAACTACTCCATCTCCGAATTTTGTGTCTATGCAGACCCGAGAGAAATGCGAAGAGTCGACACTTACCTGTCGGCTCTTTTTCCCGAAAAATCACGAAGTTATATCCAAAAGATGATCGATGAAGGAAAGATATCGTGTAATGGAGAGTATTTTACAAAAAATAAAAAAACCTATAGGGGAGACGTGATACGCATAGAATGGAAAGTAGATGATATGTCACTGGTCGCTGAAAATATGCCACTTGATATCGTCTTTGAAAATGATGATTTTGCCGTGATAAATAAAGATGCCGGCATCAATACTCATCCAACCCCAGGTGAAGATGGAAGAAAGGGTACTCTCGTGAACGCACTCCTTTATCATTTCAAAAATCTCGGGGTGAGAAGTGATGAAGTAAAAAACTCTTCCATCATCAACTGAGTCGAGCGTCCTGGAATCGTTCATCGTCTCGATAAAGACACATCCTGACTCATTATCATCGCAAAAAATGATAAATCCATGCACGCACTCCAGCAGAAAATCGAAAAACGAACCATACAAAAAACCTACCTTGCCCTCGTCATCTGAGTCGTCAAAGAAGAGTCAGGGTATATCGAATCATACATCGGTCGAGATCCAAACGATCGAAAAAAAATGACAACCAAAGATCCAGTCAATCCAAAAATTGCTAAAACGAAATTTCGCAATATGTGAATTATCCTTGATAAATACACACTTCTTGAAGTCGATCTCCTCACGTGACGAACTCACCAGATCCGAGTACACCTTTCATCGATTGGTTATCCGATTGTCTGTGACAAAATATATGGAAATGAAAAAGTAAACAAAGAATTTCTCGAGAAGTATGGACTCACCCGTCAGTGGCTCCATGCATGGAAACTTTTTTTTCAATTATTTTGACAAGAATATAATTTTCATGGACAAATAAAAAAAGATCTCGCTTTCGAGGGAATAGAAAATCTCCTTTTGTAATTGTTTTTTTGTATAATTTCATATACTATTCAACATGAGTATAAAAAGAGATCGACTTGC
>JANOWM010000029.1:0-23344 GCA_031417875.1 Candidatus Altimarinota bacterium | reverse complement strand
GGTATCACTTCGGATCTGAGAAAATAGCATATTAGAACTTAGGATTTAGAATTTAGAACTTCGGTATGACCAAGCTCTAAAAACCAAGACCTAAGCTCTCCATGACGCCATCGTCCAGTGGTTAAGACAACGGGTTTTCATCCCGTAGACCGGAGTTCAATTCTCCGTGGCGTTACCAAATCTATATTTTAAATCCCCATTCGATCAGAGTGGGGATTTTTATATTATATCTATTAAATTTTTTTACGCTCAACAGATAATTTATTTGGAAATTGATTAAGAAAGTCAGGTAATCTCGCAATATCCTTGATAAACTTAGCTGAATTTACTGACCCAAAGATATTATTATTTGTTCATAACACCAGTTCATCAAATTGGCTAACGGGATCATTAATTCTTACTGGCTGACTCTTCGAATTCCTCATCGACATAAACAAAGTAGTCTTTTTGCTACTATCGATAGATTCATTATCATCTTTCATTTCAATGTTCTGAATATTTATAAGTATAAGTAGGAATCTATTAAGTTCGTTAAGATCATTTAATTTATTTCATCAAGTAGATTTAAGTACCGTAAAATCAGAAAACATGGGAGATTTAGCATTATATAGATATCTTTTACTATTTATAACTGTTGGTGAATATCAGAATAATATAAGTAAGTATTCGTGTATTAATCATAGGCTGTCTATTATTATCGAGTAATATGTTACATACATATTTCAAATATACTGGGGCTTAAGTATATTATTTCTTTCTAGTTTAGATCTAAAATAACCATCTAATGTAAATATTATTTGTTCAATTAGCAAAATACTGGTACATCTTTTTAGATCAGTAAATCTTTTTGATGCGAAACCTTTATGTTGTTGATATATTTCGCATTTTGTGTCAATGGCCTTCATTATGTTCTTTGCCAATCCATTGTGGTGAGTTTGTAAATTTAGTTGTCTTGCAAGAGAGACTCATAGCCACTCAGATTGTCTGGCTAGTTTAAATACTCAATTTTCATTTCAATGTAGAGCATGCTGCTGATTATGTTTATTTTGATGCCCAAGTACAGCAGTATAGTATTTCAAAGTTGAGACCGATTCCCTTTTTCATAAGAAGTTTGTTAGCAGTAAGCATCGATTAGCAACTTTTATGCCTTGCAATATATCAAATGTTACAGGTGATATCGGTCCTAAAAAATCCAAACTTATCACATCAAAAACAATCTTTTCTGTTTCGAGTATTTTCTCGAGTTTTCCTATTCTGGTTTGGATTCAGTATTTTCACGCATTTTCCTCAAATTGCCGAATTAATTCAGGATCTTTTTTTCACTTCACGATTCCTGCCTCCACTCCCACTATATTCTCTGGTCGGAATCCGAGCTCGAGATAGAGAGGGATTTCGAGACATTTGAGTCAGGGGAGACAGAGAACTTTCATATCTTTTCTTTTAGTTATATCCGTATTTTCATCGATGAACTCCTTGAGTTTCTGTCTCCACTTATTCTTGATCTCATTGTCATATTCGACAAGTGCTCACATTCATTCTCCACTTCGTTTTTCATTGGTATGAGTTTTGTTATCTGGGAAATCTGGAATTATTCTCTTGATATCTTCGAGAGTTCCATCAGGAAAACAGTCAAATACATCATCAAGGAATTCTTGTCTCTCAGCGTCATTGTCGAGATCAAATCATTTTGCAAGCTCAAGGATAAATTCGGCATCTAGAAGATCTTCTTCAAGTAAAGATGAATCAGTTATGTCTCAATTATCTATATTTTCTACTACTAAAGTAGACTCTCTTGGAAGTTGAATCTCCCATTCAGATACTCAAGTAGTTTTTTCTCAGAGTCTTATACTTCCATCTTCTCATTTTTTCCATGCTGTAATAGCTCAGATAGTGTAGATGCTTACATTATACTTGAGTGACATTTCTTTTCTTCGTTTCTTTTTATCTTCTTTATCTATTCAAGACTCTACATAATCACGGATAGTTGTCTTATCTTCATAAGTGAGATTATCTGTATTTTCATCTTTCTTGAGAGAATCGAGTATTGTACCAAACCACTTAAATCTGTTTCTGAGATATTCTTCGAGTACTGTTGGATCAATATCATAATATTCTGAAATTGCCCCAATATCTTCATAGTAATCGTATCACATTTCTCATACATGTTCATTTGCAATATCTCTGAATTCTGTGAATAGAGTGTGCCGAATTTCCTCACTGAGTCCACTCATACTGGTAATTGAATATACTTTATCTTGAGTGGATCACTGAATAGTCTCAGAATTCCGTACGAGATCTATAGTTCAATTATTTTTTCATCATAGCTCTCTCTGTCTCCGCATAGTTGCATGAGCGAGCAGGGAAGAGATACTTCATTCTGTAATGTTATATTCACTTGCTAATTGAGCTCTTACCATATCTTTACTCTCTCAAGCATCTAACATTGCAGATATTATTGTATTTTTTTCTCATGGAGAGAGATCAGATCATCTACGAATTTCTAATAATTCTGACATAATTAATTGGGTACTCATAAAAGTATGATAAATAATATATTATTTTTGTCAAAAGTTTTATTCCATAAGTCATTGACTTCCCATTAAATTCGATAAAATGCAGAGTATATTCTTATTACTTTTCTATGAAAAAAATTATTCTCCCTCTCGCACTCATGGCATCTGTTTCGACACTTACGAGCTGTACTCCTAAGGAAGAAAATAAAATAGAAGAATCTGTAGTGCCAGTGACTGTGGAAACACCAAATGTGCCAACTGAAAATGCTTCTGTAGAAGCAAGTGGACAGACTTCGATGACCAGTGAGAAACCAGCTGTTACTCGTGCTGAGACAGTGACATATGCTACTCCTGCTGGAAATGACCCAGTCGAATTTAGTGTTACCATAAAAGATGGAGTGATTACAGCTGCATCAGCAAAGCCAAAAGCAACGAATGAAATAAGCAATAAACTTCAAACAGCTTTTTCTGAAAATGTCGCAAAAGAAGTCGTCGGTAAAAAAATCTCAGATATCAATGTAACGGCAATTGGTGGAGCAAGTCTCGCAACTGCAGCGTTTAAAACATTTGTTTCTGCTATGTAATATGCAAGAGCTCCACTTAGATACGATCGGAACCCATCTTCGAATTGTTATAGATACGTCCTCGCCAATTGGTGAGGATTTTTCTCATATAGAAAAATGACTTTTAGATTTTGAAAAGAAATATTCTCGTTTTATCGAGTGAAATTGGCTTCATGCGCTCAATATTTCTCGGCAGTCAATACTCGATGAAGATGCGAAAAAAATGCTCGAATTTACTATGAAGCTCGCGAAAAATACAGGTGGATACTTTGACCCTACCATTGGAAAAAGATTGACAGAGCTTGGGTACGGAATGGAACGTAAACAATGAAAACAACGATCATTGAAGAATCATGGAGACTATAAAGATATTGAAATAAGCGGAGATATGATAGTTCTTCATGGAGATATTGATCTCGAATTTGGAGGTATAGGGAAATGATATATGCTTGGCTGGATTTCAGAATTTTTACAGAAATACGAGAGATTTCTGATTGATTTCGGATGAGATCTCTCTGGAAAATGATCATGGAAAGTGTGACTGGAAAATCCATTTGCTCTCGATGAAGCTATAGGAGTCATGATTCTCGACGATGAATTTCTCGCATGTTCTTCAGGAGCCAAACGTAAGTGGTGAGAACATCATCATCTGATAAATCCTCATACCGGAGAATCAGCCAGTGAAGTAATGGCTTCATTTGTCGAATCAAAAGATAGCATGACGGCTGATGGATATGCGACAACTCTCTGTGTTATGCCATGGAATCTTGCATGCGAAACACTCGAAAAAACTCCTGAAATTGAGGGGGTACTCATCTCAAAAGAAGGAAAAATATTTCAGTCAAAAGGGAGCAAAAGTGAACTCTTTTCTTAAAGTGTATATTCCACGTACATTCCGATGTCTAAGTTCTTTTCTGTGATCTGAGAAGAAGAAACTTCATCGTATTCATCGACTTCTGGGGCATGGAGTTCTGGACGTATGGTTATCATTTCTCAGATACCCATGATATATCCGTACTGTGTCTTTTTTTCACGTGCTAACTTTTGTTTACTATAAATCGACTCAAGAAGTGGGGTGATTTCTTTGATGCGAAGTTTTGCAATATCGGAGTCTACTTTGTTTGGAAGCTTTGAGCTCGCGGCTAGTACTTCATCATGATACTCAAATATCCCGACAGATTCAAACTGGTATTTTTTTACAAAATTCATAAGAGTCTCAAAATCCCCATCCTCTTCTCCAGGAAATCCGATGATAAAAGCAGTTCGTATAAAACTCCTCGAGAAATTATCACGAATATACTCGATAAATCGGTCGATATGATCACGATCGTAGTGACGACCCATGAGTTTGAGAATTTTTTCACTTGCATGCTGAAAAGGGATGTCAAAATAGGGAAGGAGTTTTTTGAGCCGAGAAAGACGCTCGAGGTGTGAAAGTGTAAGAATATCTGGATAGAGGTAATAGACTCGATACGTAAAATCACCAGGAACAGCCTCGATGGCCTCGAGGAGCTCGATAAGGCGAGCTTCGCCATAGAGATCAGTTCCATACCTGGTGGTATCTTGGGAAATAATTTGTATTTCTTTGATTCCTTGAGAGAGCATGACCTTTACTTCTTCGACGATTGCCTCGATGGGTCGAGATTGCTGACGTCCACGAATCGTCGGGATAATACAAAAAGTACAATTATTATCACAGCCTTCGGCGATTTTGAGATATTCATGTCAAAATGGCGCGTGCATATAAGCCCTGACTTCATCACCACGCCAGATAAATGCTTTTTTCCCTTTTCCTGGTGCTTCGATGGACGCAAGATAATTTGAGAGGGTTTTTTCTTTGGACTGTTTGTGTGCCTGTTTGGCTTTGACAATAGCTCCGAGATTGAATTTTGATTTTTTCCCAAGTACGAGTTCTTCCACGACAGAGTAACTCATAAATGGTATGATCGAGACGAGATTTTTGAGCCCCGCGAGAAAAGCATCATCCTTTACACTCACATAGCATCCCATGAGGATGAGCTTTTTCCCGAGATTATCATAATATGAGAGTGTCTGTTCGGATTCTTCTCGCGCGGTCGAGAGAAATCCACACGTATTGACGATGACGTACTCGGCAGATGGATCCTCAGGATCTTCATGAAACTCGATGGGTGCACGATCTGAGTACTTGAGAATCTCACCGATGGCGAATTCGAGATCGACCATATTTTTTGAACACCCGAGATTGATAGCAGAGAAGGAGAACATAGAAGGATGGGTAAATTTCGAAGAGTATAGAAAAAAACTTGCAAAAAGCAAATAGTTGACTATATATGGAGTATAATTATAAAATATATGCTTCCAGAACTTGAAAAGATTTTACCTGATATGACAGTCGCAGAGATGGTAAATAGAAATCAAGCAAGTCTCGATACTCTCCGTCACTTGCTCAAACAAAATCCAAGTATTCGTGTGTCAGATATACTGACACCATCACCTGACTCTCATGAGGCAGAAGTTCGTGGAGTGATGTTTGATATCTTTCATCGTGTTGGCAAAGTGATGGGCAGGAATTCGGAATGAGCCGTACAGGAAGATTTTACAAAACTCTTAGAAAAGTATATTTTTTCTTCATTACATTTTTCAGGGAATATCGTCGAAAAAGTACAACAAGAAGTATGATTAAGGGTGGATCCCGATATGAAAGATAAAGCTATTTGGTCGGCTCAATCCTACCGTCAAGCATTATGAATAAAATTATACAATCGCATTAGTTCATATATGAAAAGGCACAGTACTCCTTTCTTTACAAATCCACAGAGGTGATGAAATCTGGTAAGAAAAGCACAAAAACGGTAATCTTTATGTATTAACTATCTCCACAAACTCCTTTTCATTTTTTCCTATCTTCGAGGTAAGATTTATCTCCAAAGATCAGGATGAGTATACCATGTCTTTCCGATTTTCTTAGCGATGAGCTGGCCTCGTTCGATGAGTTTTCGACCGTACGCTTCACTATATCCTTTCTCTGCGAGTAAAGTGCTGGTTTTTATGAGGGTATGTGGAGGATATGATGCGAGTATGAGGTAGTCGAGACTTTCGAAGAGATTTTTTGAAAGTAATCGAGTCAGTCCTGTAAAGCCTCATTCTTTTATCCAGGAGATATCTGGAATTCTTCATGGAAATATATTATAGAGTCCTCGTTCTCATGCCTCGAGTCACTTGAAGTAGTTATCCTTTTCTCACTCTGTTCATTTGATGATGATATTTGGAAGGCCGAGAGAAAGAAGTACAAAATTTATAAAAAGCCTTCCCGTGCGACCATTGCCATCTTCGAATGGATGGATACTTTCAAAAAGAGTATGAATTTGAGCGAGAGATGCTATGAGATGAGTGTCATTATAGGAAAGATTTTTTGCAAAAGAAAGAAGAAAATCCATATTTTCCGTCACGAGATATCCATGCGGTGGCTTGATTTTTGCCTTTTGAATACGTATATCATGAGTTCGGTATGATCCAGGATTTTTCCTGTCTTGGCCACGAAATATGAGAGAATGGAGGGTTTTGATATCTGAGTGTTTAAACTCAAGAGATTCTTTCCCTATATATTTCTGATAGGCAAACTCATACACAAGAGATGCCGCATCGAAGTACCCAAGTATTTCTTCGCTATTTTTCGAATACCTTTTATCAGATATGACGGCCTTGATTTCTTTTTTATCTGAAAAATATCCTTCGATCATGATCGAATTCCTCGTTTCTTCCTCGAGAAGATAGAGCCATTCTTTATTTTGTACTGTTGGCTTTGGAATTCCTCAGTCTTTCTTGAGGAGATTTCGTCGCCAGGTCAGAGGATGAATTGTCACGATAGTATCAGACATATTTAGTAAATTACCTATCTTATAAGGAAATATCGATGTCACGATTATATCACTTTTTTTGAACGTGACAAGTTTATTTATATTATTAGCATCTCCACAAACTCTTTCTCAATCTTTCCTGCCTTTTTCCACATCTTCGGGATGAAAGATCAGCTCGTAAAACCGGGAATCGTATTGACCTCGAGAAAATAAAAATTCTTACCATCATATCGGTAGTCGATACGCACCACTCATCGTATATCGAGTGTTTCAGCGATCAGGATGCTCATATATTCGAGAGGTTCTCGTATATCTTTTGGAACATCACTAAAAACCTCATTGTACCCATCGGTTTCATATTTTTCACGGTAGTCAAACAAGACATTTCCCTCGGTACATATCTCGGCAATAGGAAGGACATGGTAGCTATCTTGTCATTTGTAGACTCAGACGGTAAACTCTCGTCATTCGATACACTCCTGGACGATGATATCATCATCGAGAATAGAAGACTGTGCTTCGAGAAATTCAGCCCTGTTTTCGACTTTTTTTGTTGCGAGCGAGCTTCCTCATCTATTCGGTTTGACGATGAGTGGGTAGCACACAAGGGGCGCTGGAAGTTCTTCTACAAAGTATCCACGTGCGATAAAGAGCGAACGCGGTATTTTCACACCGATTTTTTCTATGAGGAGATTGGTTCGGTATTTATCGATACACAGAGCATGCACCATAAATGATGAGTATGCATATGGACACCCGAGCGTTTCCAAAAATGCTGGAATCTGCCCATCTTCCCCATAGATTCCATGAAATACCGGAATGACGAGATCATACGTTTTATATTCTTTGAGAAAACTATCTCGTTCTTTTGGAAAGTCATATATTTCGGAAGTATGTCATGCTTTTTGTACCCAGTCATGCATATTTGCTCCACTCAGAAGGGCAATATCCCGTTCAGTCGAGATTCATCAGGTGAGTATAGCGACGTGCATATTTCTTTTTAACATGAAAATAATTATAAAAAAAAGAGAAGAAAAAGCTATTTTTTAAAAAACTTTTATTTATTAAGAAAATTTTAATATTCATTTGTAGAATGATGAATGTAATATTTTTCTATGAAAACAATTCTCATCATTTTTCTTCTCTGGAGCTTTCCACTTCACTCCTTCGCTGGAATCTTTATCGTGTCGCTTCTTCCGAATCCTGTCTGAGATGATACGCTCGGCGAATATATCGAGATACGAAATACAGGATGCGAAGAAAAAAGTCTCTCATGATATACGCTCTCTGATCTCGGTGGGAAAGTATTTATTTTTTCTTCGGGAACCATTCTTGCTACTAAGAGTTCTGAGAAATATTATTACAGTCAGACAAAGATCGTTCTGGGTAATTCTTGAAATGAATCAGTATTTTTCAAAGACCAAAGTGGTGTTCTGATAGACTCATTCTCGTATTCTTGAACACAAAAAGACGATATTATACTCTCTATTGCTCCTGTAGATGAAACATGCGATACTATCTCACATACAGGAGAGGTGCTAGATTTATGAGAAGATGAAACCAGCGAAAGCGGATCACTCGATATTCCACTACTTACTGATTCATGAAGCGTTTCTTTTTCAGGTGTAGAATCATCAGGAGGAGTTATTCCACAAAACACGTGAGCGATAAGTACCGGGAGTTTATTTCCTTGAGAAAACTCACTCTCATGATGAACAAATACTGGTGAATTACTTACAGAGACAGGAGTATCGAATACGAATAATTCCTCGACATTTTCAGGAGTAATACATTCTGGATCTACTTTTTCATGAAATATCTCTTTTCCACCCATTATTCCATCACTCCAATCTCCAACCAATGCTCTTTTTTCATCCGGTGTATTTATCTGTCATGTGATCGATTGCCGAATAAACCTCACACTCGAACCAGTTTTTTCCACCTGATTTCTTATGAAAGACTTTTCATGTTTTTTCGGAACGTGAGAAATACTGGCTCTTGATGCTGATTGCAACCCAAATACCTATTATTTTCCTTCATCATGAAATATATGGGTGGAATTCGTATCAAAAGCGAATACTTCTGAAAAAATTTCACATATATTTCCTGTCATTTTTGAAATTACAAATGATCAAACTCCAAATATTTCTGTTATATGAAATTCCCAAATAGAGGATCATAATCCTCCAGTTATCATCCTCGAAAGAGATGGGAAATGGAAGTCATACTATGAAGAAATAGGGGAGTACGAGCTCAACTGTTACTCCCTTACATGTGCGATCAATCTCACCGCCGAGAGATCATACGACCCTGAATGAAGTCCTCTGAGATTTCTCTGGATGTATGATTTTGCCCATCCTTCGGAATCAAAGGATCCATGAGAACGTAAGTTTTCTCTCGGAGATCACGATATTTGGCTCAGAGTGATGGATGCAAGTGATAATATGTCAGAGATTCACTATACTCTTCATGTTCTCTGAGAAAAAGAAAAAGTAGAGACAATAATAAAGGCTCGCGAGTCCCAAACGAAAAAAGAGAAAATCGAAAAAACCCCGAAAAAAGAGAAAAAGAAAAAAGTATCAAAGTCTATGACATTTTTTAATCCTCCAGAACTTATCCTCCAAAATAGCGACTCACAAAATAAGCGATACGATGGACTTACATGTATCACTACAGAGACAACATGTGTCTTTAATTTTACCCTTTCAAATACTATAAAGAAGATGATATACACATGGCAATATGATAACGAAAAGCCAATCATCTCAAATAATCCACGATCTCTTTCTCTTTCACCGTGAATTCATACACTTCATCTGAGTGCCTCATATGAATGAGAAGGTGAACCTATTTGGCACGAAACATATGCCATAAAAGTGATATCTGAAAAGAAAGCGAAAATAAAAAAACCCAAGAAAGCAAAAGCACCAAAAGCAAAAGCACCAAAAACACCAAAAACATCTTCTGAAGTAGATGAGGGTAAGTCACAAACGAATGATTTAGTTATTCCAGATCCAAAATTCCCATTTGAAATACTTTACTTTTTTATCCCGTGATGAGGATATCTCCTTCTACGAAAAAAATTCTTTTCTCAAACTGAGCAAATCTCGTTATCAGAAATAGAAAATGACGAAAAAGAATAAAAGAAAAGTATTTAATTTTCATTTCTCATTTTCTCTTTCAAATGCCCTTAATCTCTGAAAGATATTTTTCCCATTACTCGTCAAGATCATTTTTCTTGATTTCAAAAATGAGTGAGTATAATAGCTTGGTAACTTCTCTCTTCTCACGTGCATCTGGTCGGTATTTTTCTCTACAATTATACCGCATCCTAGAGCGGGTTGCCATCGATTCATCGTGGTGGATCCGACTCGCTACACGAGTTATCGGCAGTACCGATAATTCATCTGTTGCTCCAGGGATAAAATATGATCTACAACGGAAAAGAGGGATGTAGTCCTCACTAAGTAATTGGTGGGGATTTTTTTAGGGTGGATAAAAATTGACAAATATGTAAATTACTTATAATGATTTCTATGAATAAAAATGTAGAGACATATGACCACTCAATAGAATCAAAACCTCAACATGGTTCTCTCGCAAGCAGAAGAATGCATGTCAATAAAGAGGTACTCTGAATTCTCATTGCTGGCAAAGAGAAAACTATGGATAATCTTCATGATATTAGATCTAGAAGTACTGGAGAATTAAAAATCCCACTTGCCGACACAAAGTACTATTTTCAGAATCCACATCTTGAGCGAGTATGTAATAGACTCAAACGTGAACTGGACAGACAAATGAGAAAGATACTTGTCTTTATACATGAACTTGAAATCAAGGACCTCAAGCCACTTCTGCAAAAAATCCGTGAACTCCGTAACATTGAACGAATACTCATGAGAGAGATAGATGCAAAAGTCGATAAGTATGTAGAATATATGGAGATTCTTTATGGAGTATTTCGTGGTAATGAGTGGTGAACAGCAAACAATTACAAAAAAGAAAGATATTTATTTGAGGTAGAGTTGGTTCCACCTAAAATATACAAACCAAATATTCCTGATGGAATCGATGATCTCGATAGTCCAGAATACCCTCTCTATCAGGCAAAAAAAAGTTTTCAAGACTTTACAAGGAGAGTACTTGGAGTGATGGAGTGACGGATAAAAGAGACTTCTCGTCAAATTGATGAAGAGGTTTTACCATGAGTATTTTGAAAGGATTTCCCGAATCTTTTGCAAGATATGAGTAAGAAATGACTCTCTGGAATAGATGGTGAGAAGTCGTGAATCGCCCATAAAATCGCACATGAAAAAGTCGCTCAAATGATAGAAAACATGGACATTCTCACGGTTGAGCTCAAGAAGTATATCGAAGAAGAATTGGCATCTTTTGAAAAACACATTCAAATGAAATTCCTCGCGGTACCAACGAATCATTACTCCAATCAAACATGGAGAAAGAGAAGCAATAAAGACGATAAGACGTACTTTGAAGTAGGAGAGTTTTTCAAGTAATCTTGATGTATGATTTTATACTTTGGTAGTCGCTTCCAGATCTTGTGGCTCTGCTATTTTTTGACTTGGGTATGAGTATGATAGCGCCCCTTCTTTTGTCTTTGATTTTCCAAAAAGGTGAGTAAAGATAAGTATGATGTCTACAAATGGCGCACGAGTCGATGGGTGCTCTTTTGCATGAGAAAAAAGATGAATGACTGATATAAAAAGAATCGATTGTACCGGGGATTGGAACCCAAGATGCCACCATATAAGTGAGAAGAAAATACTGAGCATCACTCACTCGAGAATGATATCCTGGTAGGCACGATATTTTGGTCCTAAGAGAAAAGGAGTAAGAAGGAGGTTTACTATTGGTATGCCTGAGAGTTGGGCACTCAGTGGGAGAGTTATTGTCGTTGATGGTTCAATCTCAAATACTTCTACCAAAGTAAGAATCTCACGATAATTTTTTCGTGATTCTTTTCCTCTGAGAACAGAGAATATTTCTCATATCCATACTATCCCAGCTCGAGTGTGAATTTGTATATCTCTGTAGCTCGGGATGAAATTATACCAAGAAAAAACAGGAAGTGTATGATTAAGAAAAAGTTGCACAGCAGAATAGACAATAAGTATAATCGTTGCAAGGGTGAGGATGAGTGAGAGTCCAGTCGATCCATCGAGAAGAAAAGAACAAAGAAAAATGGTAGTATAAGAGAATGTCCCAATTTTTCGTCCGAGCTCTATCGAAGAATGTTTTCGTACACTCGATATCCAGATACCAAGAAGTGGGATAAATGACGCGATAATTCTTACTTTTTCCGCATCAGTCATAAGCGAAGAATCTATATGAGTGATTTCTGTCATACGAGAACCTCAGAAAGAAAGAGACGAAGCTTCTCGTCATTTGTAAGCGTGAAAACTGGAGTAGATAAGCACGGAAATAAGAAGCGCTAGTATCGATCCACCTATGATGGGAGCCAGAGCAAATCCAAGGATATTGACAGCAAGTATCGGTTTTATAAAAAAATACAGTCATCCACAGAGAATCGCGATGAGAAGGAAAAGGCTTGATTTTTTTGCATGGGATTGTACATACGGGTGAGCCAAAGGACTTCCGGATCTCGCGAGGAGAAATATAGGTCCGAGAAAGAAATAACTGATCATGGCATTGATGCGAGACTGTTCGTCGTACATAGTTTGAGGGTTGATAAAAGAATTGTAGCATATTTCTCTCTAAAATCCAAAGAAATTCATTTTTCTCATTCTTTTTCTTTATCGCTTCTTAATCTCTCATTTGTATACTGAAGATTCTTCAATATACTTTTTGCATGAATATCCTTATTATCGAAGATAATCCGACTATTTCTGAAAATATCTCGCTCTATTTCGAGGCAAAGTGACACTTTCCGAGAGTTGCGAAAAATGGGGCAATAGCTTTTGATATGATACAAAGAGAAAATTATGATTTTCTCATCGTGGATCGTATGATTCCAGAAATTGATGGACTTTCACTCATTCGCATGCTCCATGCTCGAAGTCTCAAGATTCCATTCCTTTTTTTGACCGCACTTGGAAAACAAGTCGATAAAATCGAAGGACTTTCTCTCGGTGCGGATGATTATCTCGTGAAACCATTTGACCTCGAAGAACTCAGACTTCGTATAGAAAATATACTCAAAAGACAAGGAAAAATACAAATGGAAAAATCAAATGAAATCAATATAGGTGATATCTCTATCGATATTGAGGCAAATCTCATAAAAAAATGAACTAATCAGATTATCTTCTCTCCAAAAGAGTATGCTATTCTTTTTTGTCTTCTCAAAAATCGTGGAAAAATACTGGATCGAGACTTTCTCTATGAATCTGTTTGGGGAGAATACGATGCGAGCGACGAAACACTCGAAACGATCAATGTACATATCGCAAATATTCGCAAAAAGATCGGAAATGATATAATACGCACGGTTAAGCTCAGGGGGTATATTATCGATAAAAACTAATTATGCATTTTACCACACGGACAAAAATTACACTTCTTTTTACACTTCTCGTCGCGGGAATACTTATTTTTTTAGATATTATTATATTTAAGACGGCAGATCATGCGTGGCAAAGAGAAAGGCAGGAGTATATCACCAAGGTTATGGACGCTATGTATACGCCTGAACAGGCAAAAGAGAAGCTTCAGCATGTCGAGATCCGAGACTGATCAGGAGTTATTATCCATCGACAATGAGTATTTCTCTATGGATCTGGAACACTACATTCACGCGGGTGGTTGTCACTCGGGACAGATACTTTTCGTACGGGGACTCAAAGCTATATAACCGCCTCAGAATCAAAAATGGGGTTCACAATAACGACAGCTGAAGATATTACTGAACAAGTATCTATGCGAGATGATACGATTCGCACGGCATTTTTGATTTCACTTTTTGCCATATTTTGAGTGAGCATTATAGGTTATTTTTTCTCATGATATATGCTCTCGCCGATTCGTCGGATGAAGGAAGTGTCAGAGAAATTCTCTCTTTGAAATAAAACAGATTCTCATGACGTCAATGTGAAGTGACATAAAAATGATGAAGTGGTGATTCTCGCACGTTCTCTCGAATCTCTCTTTACTCGCGTCAAAAAAGAAGGAGAAAGGCTTGAGCAATTTTCTGATGATATTGCTCATGAGATCAAAAATAAACTTTTTGCACTCGAGAGCTCTCTCGATCTCGCAATCCATACAGAACATAGAGAGCATGGTATAACCAAGGCAAAAAAGATGATAAATGAGCTCTCATGAGTGGTAGATTCACTTCTCTTTTTCGCACGAAATGAAAAGAGGGAAATGCATATGACTGATATGTGAAATCTCATTTTTACCAAATTTGATGGCATTGACTCGCGTATTCATATCGAAAGGGGAGAAAAAGTTTCAAAAAGAATCACGCCGGAACTTTTTTTGACAGCGATCGGTAATATCATATCAAATGCGCAAAAGTTCACACCACCAGATGGTCGTATCGACATCCGAGTGACTCATATATGAATCGAAATTCAAGATACAGGGATGGGAATTAGAAAATCTGACCTTCCTCATATTTTTGATAGACTCTGGAAGGCAGACACCTCTCGTTCGCATGGAAGTGGATATGGACTTGGACTCTCGATCGCAAAAAAAATTATCGAAGAATTCCATGGGATGAAACTCTCGGTAGAGAGTGAAGAAGGGAAGGGAACGAGGTTTTTGATCGAGTGGAAATAACTAAAGATTTTCGGTTTCATTAATCTATCCTTAATCTCCATTCATATAATCAAGTATAGAAGTTATTTTACTTCGCTTATTTTTTTACTTTTTTCTTATGAAATCAGCTATGGTACTTGGACTTATGATAAGTTCACTCGTGTTAGGTAGTGTTTCGGCTATGGAGATGATGGATTCTGGATCTATGATGAAGGAAGACAAGATGACGATGTCATCTGATGGGATGATGAAAAAAGATACCATGATGATGAAAAGTGATAGTAAGATGATGGCAAAAAAGTCTACTGCTGCACTTGCAAAATCTATGGGCTATACTTGGTCCATAGATCGAGTGATGCTCGCGGAAAAGGCAGGGGTGACTGGATATACAGGTACTGATAATAAAAATCTCATGATTCGTAAATATCTCATGAGCATGAAAACTAGCATGATGAAGGATGACAAGATGATGGGAGACACTATGACGAAATAAACAAATATAGTCATCAAAAAATCCCTAACGTATAGGGATTTTTTGATTTAATGTACTCTTAATCTCTTTTGTATATAGTGTATTCACTTTACTCTTTTCTTTTATGCGATATTTTCTTATACTCTTGGTAACTATCCTTCTCGCTTCTCTTCTCTGGTGGAAATGGCCACATATTCGCGCATACTATGCTCCAGTAACTTCTAAAAATATGGAAAAAGAAAATGGATGATGAATTCCGAAAGACCTCAAAAAAGCCTACTTTGCAGCTGGATGTTTTTGGTGTGCGGAGTCAGGATTTGAAAAATATTCATGAGTGATCGAAGTCGTGAGTGGATATGCAGGATGAGCAGAAATCGATGCTACGTATGAAAAAGTAGGAAGTGATACCACATGACATCGTGAAGCTATCGAGGTTATCTATGATGCAAATGTCATCGATTATGAGGATCTCCTCGAAATATTTTGGCGGATAGCAGACCCGACAGATGATGGTGGGCAATATGTGGATAGAGGATTTCAGTATACGTCAGCTATTTGGTACCAAAGTGATGATGAAAAAATGCTAGCCGAAACGTCAAAAATAGCTCTTGAAAAGTCTCTGAGATTCTGAAGTGGAAAACTTGTTACCCCTATTCTGCCATTCGTGAGTTTTTATAGAGCAGAGACTTATCATCAGGATTACTATAAAGTGAATCCTCTTCACTACAAGGCGTATACGAGTGGATCAGGGAGAAAAGAATACCAAGAGAAAACATGGGGAAATGATTATCACTATATCACAAAAAAAGAACGTCTTATAAAAAAAATTCCTACAAAAGAAGAGCTCAAAAAAATTCTTACCCCGATTCAGTATGAGGTGACTCAGGAAGAAGGGACTGAACGACCATTTCAAAACGAGTACAATGATAATAAACGTGCTGGAATCTACGTCGATATCGTCAGTGGGATTCCACTGTATTCTTCACTCGATAAATACGATAGCGGAACTGGATGGCCGAGTTTTACTCGTCCGATTTCATCGACGAGTGTGACTCTTCACGAAGACAATACTCTTTTTTCGACTCGTACAGAAGTTCGTGGTACAATCTCAGATTCTCACCTTTGACACGTCTTCGAAGATGGCCCAGTGGAAATGTGAGGAAAACGTTATTGTATGAATTCCGCAGCCATGAAGTTTATTCCAGCTGAAGATCTTCAGAAAGAAGGCTATGGAGAATGGAAAAATTTATTTAATAAGTAAGTTCTCATATGAATAAAAAACTCATTACTCTCATCTCGTCCTCAGTTGCATTTGCATCTCTTTGTTGTCTCTCCTCAGTGGTTATCGTCGCACTTTGACTCGGAAGTGTTTCATTTGCCGCTTCACTTTCTGACACTTTTTATGGTGACTTTAAGTGGTACTTTCGAGCGTTTGGACTTCTTTGTCTCATAGTCTGACTCGTGTGGTATTTTCGCTCTGAAGGGATTTGCACTCTTGATAGAGCGAAGCGTGAACGAAAAAAGATTATCAATACGATTCTTATTGCTCTCTTTACAGGAGTTGTTGGATATGTATTTTTCCTGTATGTTGTGGTCCATTATATCTGAGTCTGGCAGGGAATATGGAAATAAGAATCCCTGAAAAACTCAGAATTTCTCCTACCTCGAATTTTTTTTGATGGATCCTGGATGGAAGGTAATATTTTTTGAAAAGTTGGTAGTACCAGGAAAATCAGTATAATTCTCGTATGCAAAAATTTCTCATTATTTTACTTTCATCTCTTATTTTCACATCTTGTGGAGGGGTTACCGAAGAAGTGAGAGAATCACCGAAAGTGGCAAAAACCATCCTGGCAATTGGTGACTCTCTCACTGCAGGCTATGGACTTCCCGAAAGTGAATCTTATCCAAGTCAACTCGAGATAGAACTGACAAAGAAATGATATAATTATCATTTACAAAATGCCTGAATATCAGGTGATACGAGCGCATGACTTCTTTCTCGTCTCGACTGGGTACTCGAGTGACCATCGCCATCTCTCGTCATTCTCTGTATTGGTGCCAATGACGCCTTCCAAGGAAAATCGACAGAAGATATCGAGAAGAATTTGAGAGAGATTATCGAGAAAATATCGTCCAAAAATATTCCTATTCTCTTCGCTGGAATGTCAGCACCACTCAATCTCGGGTGAGGCTATGGTCGAAAATATGAGGAGATCTTTCCGAAGCTTGCGAAGGAATATGGTCTAGTATTTATGCCACTTTTTCTTTCTGAAGTTATGCTCAAATCACATCTCAATCAAGATGATCGTATCCATCCAAATAAGGCAGGATATGCTATCATAGTCGAGAATTTGATAGAAATATTGGAGGATGAGAAACTCATAGTCAAATAATATGCGATATACTACTATCGATTCATTCCGTGGATTTGCGGTCGCAGGGATGATCCTTTTTCATGCGAACTATCTTCTCGAAAACGTCTTCGCTCGAGATATTATCCCATTTGGAGATGGATTTTGGTATTTACTATGACCAACTGTAGCTGCCCTATTTATCTCGCTTGCGTGAGTTGTATCGGTACTCTCGACTACCGGAAAATCACTCATGAAAATATGGCACAAAACCTTAAAACGCACACTGATCCTTATTTTGTGTGCAGGCGTAATCTCGATCGTGACTTATTTCTTCATTCCTGAGCAAGCGATATCGTGGGGCATTCTCCACTTCCTCGCACTCGCGAGTATTCTCGGTATGTTGAGCCTCAGAGGAGGCTATATGAATTTCATTTTTGGTATCTTCTTCCTCATTATTCCGTATACAGCACTTCCGATTTTCCACTCCTGGTTTCTCATACCTGTAGGTTTCCCTCCTCTTGATTATACTTCAGCTGACTACTATCCGCTCATCCCATGGATGGGATACTATCTCATCGGGCAGGGAATAGGACATATATGCACAAAAGATAACCTCCTCCCATCTCTCGACGTATATACTTCCCGCTCATCTCTCTTTCTTTGGCTCGGTCGACATGCACTCGTGGTTTATATGGTACATGTGCCGATACTCTATGGGGTGATATGGGTGGCATGTGAGTGAGCGCAGTGGATCGCTAACGCTTAGTTACGCGTTTCAGATAAAAAATATTTGATTATTTTTCTGAATTTTTCTCTTCTTTCTCGGCTTTTAATTTTTGGTAGGTATCATAGTAAGAACTTCCTACATCACCAATAAAGCCGGCTGACTTATGAACCAGCTCAGTGGCTTGCTCTTTTAAAGTCTCAGGGTTTTCTATCGGCTGACTTTCTTTGCCAAATGTCTTTAACTTTTTAAAGCCAAACTCAAAAACATTATCAACATATGTTTGTAGTACTGCAAAATTCGAACCAATTTTTTGAGATATAGAAGGTTTTTCCGTCATAGTAATGAAGTTATTTTTGAGAAAGTATTCGAGGATAATATTTTTCGTTATTACCTACAACCTTTTTAGCTTGCACGAATACCCTTTTATAGTTATTACTTAAATAAGTATTAGCGGAATTATCTTGATTTACCAATGATAGTCAAACATTTTTCTCACTTATTTTCCTCTCTAAAATTCAGATTCCCCTCGTATCTCGCTACTTCTTTGGCTTGGTCGACATGCACTCATGTTCCGATGCTCTATGGGGTGATGTGGAAGTAGTATTTTCTCCACTTGTTTTTTTCCTTAAAATCCGTATCCTTTCCTCATAAAAGCTCTCTCAATACCGCCTATGATCACTCTCAAAAATATATCAAAATCCTATACTTCCAAGCATGAAAAAATTACCCTTTTTACGGGTCTCGACTGGAAAATCGAAACAGGGAGCTTCGTTGCACTCATGGGTGCAAGTGGAGCAGGGAAGTCATCTCTTCTTTCGCTCATCGCAGGGATCATCCAGCCTGATAGTGGAGTTATAGAACTCGGAAATACAGATATTACTACCTTTTCGATAGACGAGATGATAAAGTATCGTGGAGGACATATCGCATTTATATTCCAATCGTTTGAACTCATACCAAATCTGACAGTGACGGAAAATATTGATCTTGTCCTCGATATCTCACATGCGAAGAGACGATATGCGACCCATGAAATAATCGAAAAGGTATGACTGATGGGAAAGTGAGATCGCTACCCGACAGAGCTTTCAGGATGAGAGGCACAACGAGTCGCTATAGCACGTGCATTTGTCGCTGATGTAGAGTATCTTTTCGCCGATGAACCAACAGGAAATCTTGACGAGGGCAATGCAAATCGTATCATGGAACTGATAACGACTCTCCATCGAGAGACCGGTAATACTATCATCATGATTACTCACGATAGAGATATCGCACATTATGCGGATAAGACATATAGGCTCCATGGTGGCATAATGACTCTCGAAAAATAATGATCAAACTTCTCCGTCTTCTCATCTCTCGTAATTGGAAATCGCTTGCGATACTTTTTTCGGTCATTCTCTTTACGAGTACTGGGTTTCTCATCATGCGACTGATAACTGATAATATCGAACTGACCGTTGCACGTGAAACGAGACCACTTTTTGGTGCGGATCTGAGGATATCATATGAGTGACTCCCTCCAGATTCACTCATCACGACTTATTCACCATTTCTTTCTGGGACAAAGTATAGGTGGGGAGAGACACGTGAATTTTCGACGACACTGATAGCTCGAGACGGAGATCCTGGCCTCGTGAACGTGATTGCCTATACGTGAGAATATCCACAAAAGGGGATACTCGAGACAGTACCTGTAGATGTGAATCATAGACCGAAAGAGAAGATAAGTGTCTCAGATGACCTCTGGAATCAGTACATGAGTGGCAATCAGATTGACATTGATGGACGCAGGGTGGATATAACTGATCGTATAGTGAAATCAAGCGATCTTGGATTTGCATTTGGGACTGATAATAGTCTGATCATTTTACCACAAAGCCTTCTCTCAGGATCACTTCTTCTCTCATCAGGGTCACGACTTCAGAGTACTTTATTTCTGTCGTTTTCCAGCGAGAACGATGCAACACAAGTGAAAAAAAATATTAATACCGAAAAATATAGAGAATATCGAATCAGAACCTACACAGAACGTTCTGAACGGTCACTCGATGTCGTCGAAGATCTCTCTCGTTACATACTCCTCATACTCCTCGTCTCATTCGTATTTGCATCCGTCATTGTCAGATCGGCACATGATCGTCTCTTTACCTCACTTAGTCGGACGCTCACGATCATCGAAATTCTTGGACTAACAAGAAGACGACAGATGATACTTTTTCTTACTATCTATACCCTCATACTTCCTCTCGCATTTCTCGCTTCGATAGGGCTGTCATATGTCATTCTTCTGACTCTAACGAGTGTCCTTGGTGCGAGTGGATTTGTATTTCTTTCTTCAGCTTTGCCATGGAGTTTTTCGATACTCTCGGTCCTCGTATTTTTCTCATTTTTTCCAGCATGGAGATGAAGATTTGACCTCAGATTTTCTCTTTCCGAGTCGCGGATTTATGTCTATTTTATGAAGAAAATCCATACATTCGGACGCAATTCACTTATCAAAAACATAATAACATCAAAGCTATTCACTTCCATCGCATCCTATGATCTAATGAGTGGCGTGATCCTTTTCATCTCATTGACACTGGCGGTATATCTGATATTTCAGACTTTCACGACATCCCTCCTTATCGCAGGATGAGCTATTTTTACCATCTTTATTCTTTCGATTTCTCTCTCATGACTCTATGGACTTATCTTTAGATTGGCGGGTGAATCTCGTCACAGGTTTTTCTGATTTTATGATGCCATTCGGAGCCATGTTAGGCCACTTTCACCAAGTATTGCTGTGACACTTTCACTCGTGATTATAACGGTATTTTTCATCGTATTTCTTCTTTTCTCCCTTTCTTTTAGATCGAAACTGGTTCTTGACTCGAGTCAAACGGCTAATATCTACGCTATCAATATCCTTCCATCCGATCAAGAAAAGATCGAAACATATCTCTCTGGAAGTGGTGAGATGTATAGTGTTCTCAGGGCTCGTATCAGATCAATAAATAATCAGAGTCTCAAAGAGCACCTCGGTGCTTCAAAACCAATAGGTGAATTCACTCGCGAATTCAATATCACCACCTCACCGCTCCAAAATGAAATACTCGAAGGAAAGTCAATTCTCGCGAGTGATGAAGTTTCTATTGATCATGATTTCATGGAACGACTCGGAGTATGAGTCGGAGATACGATCGAATTTCTCCTTTCAGGGAAAAGCATCTCCCTAAAAATTGCAAATATTCGCAAAAGTGAGAGGGTTGGATTTCGACCATTTTTCTATTTTTCTTTCAATCCCGAGACATTTCGATCGGCTCCGAAAACTTATTTTGCGACCGCATACGCATCAGATACGACTGCATGGAAAAAGTGAATACTCGCGAATTCATGACCACATGTGACGTTTATCGATATCGAGAATATTCTCGTCATAGTGCGTGATATATCAACGAAGATTCTCTTGGTGATATCACTTTTCCTTTTCATAGTATCGATCTTTTCACTTTTTGCTATTATTACCCTTTTTGGACAACTTGAAGTTATCGAAAATCTCAAATATCGACTCTATCCACTCTTTGGAATGACGCACTCATCACTGAGGTCATCACTTTCTTTGAGTCGAATAAGTATACTTATCATATCATGGATACTCTCGATTCTCATATGAATAGGACTCTCACTTTATGTTTTTTCTCTTTCTTCCTTTCTGACATTTTCATGGATACAGGTGTGAAGCGTGTGAGTACTGGTACTATTAGCATATATCGCATTGGTTTTTGTCCTCAGGCCGAAACTATAAAAAACCATTATTTGAGTCCTCTAAAAAACTCGAGTATCGCATTTCCTCCATTCGTCGGCCAACTATGTGGATCCCCTCCATAAGTTGGATAATTTTCACACCAAATAACAGGATTGCCAGTCGAGCAATCACTCCATTGCAGACAAGAGAGTCCTCCTATCTGGATAGATTCTATTGTTGCTCCACACTTGTTCACGAGTTTCATTTTAGATTCTGTTGCTCGTGCTGTGGCAGGTGAGGAGAGGGTATCGTTCGGATTCTGGTAGATGAGTGATGCCGTAGGAGTCGAGTTGCAGCTACTCATCCACCCACCACCTCAGACTATCGCCATAGAGCGGAATGTATCTCATCGAGTACATGCCAGTCGTGAAGCAAACCATGCACCGAGCGAGTGTGCGACGATATGGATATCTGATCGACTCACACAGAGACTGTCTGTCACATCTCGGATGATCGTATCGACGAATGTGATATTTTCCTCACTCGACCAGCTATAAGCACTCCCGTTCGGGAGCCCCGCTGGGTAGGCGACGATGAAGTCTGTCTGTGAAATGCCTCTTCGACTTCACTCCAGTCACATATAGTTCTGTACCATACTATTACTATTCGTCCGACCGTGGATTGCGATGATGAACCCTGCAGGATTCACTGTACTATAGCTCGATGGGACAGTCAAGATATAGCTGCGAGTTTTTCATGCTACTGTCACTTCATGGGTTCCTGACTTGAGAGTCCGAGGGGCACTACATCACCTCGAGAGACTACTGAGAGGTGACTTTTTGCTACTATATTCTCGTATCTTGAGTATGAGTTCGCTCGCTTTGCCACGAGTCATCGGAGAGCTCACAGAGTAACTCGCCGAGTCGAGGATATGGTTTGTATTCGCGAGTTCCTGATAGGGGAGATACCATGGATTGCCGTTTGCAGGCGCGAGACTATACATCCGTAGTCCCATAGCGAGCGCCTCGAGTACCGTCACAGGAGAATCAGGGTGAAAATTCCCATCATCGAACCCCTTCACCACACCGAGTATAAATCACTCACAGATATATGGATGATACCATTTGGTGATACCAACATCTCGAAAACATCGCTGAGTAGCCCCAACTGGACTCACTCACTTGGTTCCGAAGAGTATCTTCAGCATCTCGGCACGCGTGATCGTATTATCAGGTCCGAATTTCCCATCATCATATCCAGATATGATACCCTCACTCGATAATTGCTCGATAGAGTCGCGGTAGAACGAGAGCTCCGTGTCAGGAAAACTGGCAAAAGCAGATTGACTGACGAGGAGGGCAGATATGAGGATGAGAGCAATATATCTAAGCATAGTA